>JBMOJG010000166.1:0-6719 GCA_049316925.1 Alsobacter sp.
CCATGAACGCCGCCAGCGCCTCCAGCACCAGCGTGTTGGCCTCGTCGCTGCCGATCGTCAGCCGCAGCCCGTCCGGCAGCCCGTAAGCTGCCACGCTGCGCAGCACCAGGCCGCGCGCGCTGAGGAACGCGTCGGCGTCCCGGGCCGTCCGCCCCGGCGTCGCCGGGAAATGCAGCAGCAGGAAATTGCCAACGCTCGGCGTCACCCGGATGCCGAGCGCCGCGATGCCGTCCGTCAGCTTCGGCAGCCAGACATCGTTATGCGCCACGGCAGCGGCCACATGCGCCTCGTCGCCGAGCGCCGCGATTCCTGCCGCGATGGCCGATCCGTTGACGTTGAAGGGCCCGCGGATGCGGTTCAGCGCGTCCCCCACATGGGCCGGCGCGTAGCACCAGCCGAGCCGCAGCAGCGCCAGCCCGTGGATCTTCGAGAAGGTCCGCGTCATCACCACGTTGTCGCAGGTGGCGACGAGTTCGAGCCCGGACGCATAGTCGTTGCGCCGGACATATTCCGCATAGGCGGCGTCGAGCACCAGCAGCACCTGCGGCGGCAGGCCGGAATGCAGCCGCTTGACCTCGCTGAACGGCAGATAGGTGCCGGTTGGATTGTTCGGGTTGGCCAGGAACACGATCTTCGTGCGCGGCGTGACGCAGCCCAGGATGGCGTCGACATCGGCCACCAGATCGCGCTCGGGCGCCACCACCGGCGTGCCGCCCGCCGCCAGGAGGGCGAGCCTGTAGACGAGGAATCCGTGGGTCGTGTAGATCCCCTCGTCGCCCGGCCCCACATAGGCGCTGGTCAGCAGCGACAGGATCTCGTCGGACCCCGAGCCGCAGACGATCCGGGCCGGATCGAGCCCGTAGCGCGCGCCGATGGCGGCGCGCAGCGCGGTCGAGCCGCCGTCGGGATAAAGCGCGAGCGTGTCGGCGGCCTTCTTGTAGGCCGCAATCGCCGCCGGAGAGGCTCCCAACGGCGTCTCGTTGGACGACAGCTTGTAGACCTTGCCGGTTCCCGTCGCGGCACTCTTGCCCGGCACATAGGGCTCGATCGCCATCACGCCGGGGCGCGGAACAGGGCGGGTCGGGGCGGCAGAAGCGGTCATGACGTCCATCCGGGCACGAAATCAGGCAGGGTCGAGGCGAAAGCGCGTGGCATGGCTGCCGATCTCAGCAAGATCGAACACGCCGACGCCCAGTCCCGCCATGGCGCCGGTGAGTGCGTCGCGACCGGCAGATCCGGGCGCCGACACCAGCATGTTGAGGCCGTCCTCGTCGCCGGCGCTGCTCTCGATCCGCGCGCCGATGGCCGACAGCGCCGCCTCCAGCCCGTTGCGCCAGCGCTCGATGCCCAGCGCATAGAGCACGATCTCGCGCACGGCCGCATCCTCGATCGGCTTGGAGACGAGGTAGACCGGCGTCCCCGCCGGATGGTCGGGCCGCTCGACGAAGGGCAGACGGGCGATGATCTTCGGCCGGTCGGGGCCGGCCAGCGCCGTCCACCACGCCCCGGCGCTGCGGCCCGGCTCGGCCCGGAAGATGCCAAGGTCGCCGGCCGAGGCCGCGACCGCGTCGATCACCTGCGCGGCGCCCTCATGGGTGATGTACGGCACCGTGAAGCCGAAATGGAACCGCGCCGTGTCGCGCATCGGCGCGTCGCCGCCGGTAATGTCGGCATGCACCCGATAGGGCGCCTGCACGAAGGTGAAGGTCGAGATGATGACCCGCCAGATGCTCTCCACCGTATCGAACGGCAGCATGCCGGCATGGCGGCCGGCCAGGCGGCGCATCATCTCGGCCTCGCGGCCCGGCCGGAAGGCCGAGCCCGACACCTGCGTCTTCTTCACCGCGATCAGCGTGTCGATGATGCGGCCGCGCTCCATCAGGAGGTCATGCATCGCCTCGTCGATCCGGTCGATCTCGCGGCGCAGGTCCGCCAGCGTCAGGGGAGGGGTTTCGGCCATGCCGGGTGTCCGCATGCCGGCGGCGGGCTTCGGCGCCGGATCGGCGGCAGTCATAAGCCCGTCGCGGGGCAATGGCTAGGGCTGCGGCGCCCTGGCCGGGCCGGCGCGCCGTGACAGTTTCGGCTTGCACGCCGGAACCGCTGCGGTTATTCGGTACCGTTCTTTCCTTCGAACGATACGGACTGACTGCGGAACGATGTCACGCCTGACCGCAACGGCGCCCTCCCCCCTCAATGAGGCCGACCAGCCGTCCAGCCTCGTGGCCCGCTTCCCGTCCGACACGCCGCTGCAGCTCGACTGCGGCGTGTCCCTCACACCTTTGACGGTGGCCTACCAGGCCTACGGCACACTGAACGCCGACCGCAGCAATGCGGTGCTGGTCTGCCATGCGCTGACCGGCGACCAGCATGTCGCCAACGTCCATCCGCTCACCGGCAAGCCGGGCTGGTGGGAAACGATGATCGGCCCGGGCCGGCCGATCGACACCACCCGTTTCTACGTCATCTGCTCCAACGTCGTGGGCGGCTGCATGGGCTCGACGGGCCCCGCCTCCCGCGGCCCGGATGGGACCGCCTATGCGCTCGATTTCCCGGTCGTGACCATTCGCGACATGGTGCGGGCGCAGGCGATGCTGATCGACCATCTCGGCATCGAGACGCTGTTTTGTGTTATCGGCGGCTCCATGGGCGGCATGCAGGTGCTGCAATGGACGGCGAGCTACCCCGAGCGGGTGTTCGCCGCGATGCCGATTGCCACCGCCGCCAAGCATTCGGCCCAGAACATCGCCTTCCACGAGGTCGGCCGGCAGGCGATCATGGCCGATCCCGAATGGCGGGCTGGCCGCTATCTGGTGGATGCCGCACGACCGGAGAAGGGCCTCGCCGTCGCCCGCATGGCGGCGCACATCACCTATCTGTCGGAGCCCGCCCTGCACCGCAAGTTTGGCCGCAAGCTTCAGGACCGGGCAGCCCCGACCTTCTCGTTCGACGCCGATTTCGAGATAGAGAGCTATCTGCGCTACCAGGGCCGCAGCTTCGTCGAGCGGTTCGACGCAAACTCCTACCTCTACCTCACCCGCGCGATGGACTATTTCGACCTCGCCGAGGACTATGGCGGCCGTCTCGCCGGCGCCTTTGCCCGCACCCGCACCCGGTTCTGCGTCGTGTCGTTCACGTCCGACTGGCTGTTCCCCACCAGCGACAGCCGCGCCATCGTGCACGCCCTGAACGCCTCGGCGGCGTCGGTCTCCTTCGTCGAGATCGAGACCGACAAGGGCCATGACGCCTTCCTGCTCGATGTCCCGGAGCTGCTGGCAACCAGCCGCGGCTTCATCGACGCTGCCGCCCGCGCCCGCGGACTGCCGCCCGGACCGGCTGCCTGACATGGCCGACGCCGCCTTCCCCACCGGCGCCGCCGCGACCCGCATCGACCTGCTGCTCGTCGCCGGCATGGTCAAGCCCGGCAGCCGTGTCCTCGACGTCGGCTGCGGTGACGGTGCGCTGCTGCAGATCCTGCAGGATGGCCGGCACGTCGACGCCCGCGGCATCGAGCTGTCGCAGGCCGGCGTCAACCAGTGCGTCGCCCGCGGCCTGTCGGTCGTCCAGGGCGACGCCGACACCGACCTGGCCGACTATGGCGACGAGAGCTTCGACTACGTGATCCTGTCCCAGACCCTGCAGGCCACGCGCCGGCCACGCGTCGTGCTCGAGAGCATGCTGCGCATCGGGCGGCGCGCCATCGTGTCGTTTCCGAATTTCGGCCACTGGAAGGTGCGCGCCCGGCTGGCCCTGAGCGGCCGCATGCCGGTCACCGAGAACCTGCCGGTCTCCTGGTACGAGACGCCCAACATCCATTTCTGCACGATCCGCGACTTCATCGACCTGTGCGGCGAGATCGACGCTCGAATCGAGCACGGCGTGGCGCTCAACGCCGGCGGCCACCAGGTGCTCGCCAGCCTGCCCTGGTCGGCCTGGAACCTGCTCGGTGAACAGGCAGTCTTCGTCCTGTCGCGCGACAAGACCCAAAACGACGCGGCGCCTGCCAGCAGGGCCGGGCTCTAGCCGCCTGCCCGTGCAGCCCGCGTCGCGATGGTCAGGAGACAGCGCGCCGCCACGGTTTCACCGATGGCACCGCTGCGCCGGGCCTGGGCCTGGGCATCGCGCAGTGTGGCGATCGCCTGCTCCAGCGACACGGCCGTCCAGCGCCCGAGCTGGCGCTGCATCGACGCCTTGCGCTTCCAGTGGGTGCGGGCCGTGATCTGGTCCACGGGTGTGCCACGGTCGATCTGCAACCTCGCCTTGTGCAGCGCCATCACATGCCGAAGGGCGGCACCGAGCACGACGCCGGGGTCGTCGCCCTCGGCAAAGATCCGCGCGATGCCGCGGTCGAGGCCGTCCGTGTCGCCCGCAAACGCCGCGTCGACGACCGTGTCCATCACCAGCGCCGAGGCGTCCGCCATGATCGCCTCGACATGCGCCACCGTGACGGTGCCGTCGCCCGTCGCATAGAGCGCCAGCTTCTCCAGCTCGCGGCGCCCCAGCAGGCGATCAGCCCCGAGCAGCCCCGTCAGCGCCTCGCGCGCGTCACGGTCAAGACGCAGCCCGAACTCGCCCAGCACGGCCTCCGCCAGCACCGGGATATCGCGGGCCTCGTCGGCGTAGCAGGGCAGCGTGATCGCCGCCTTTGCGCCTTCCAGCAGGGTCCGCAGCGGATTGCGGGCCTGCAGGTCACCGGCCTCGATGACCACACGGGCATTGGGCGGCGGATCCGCCAGCAGCGGTGTCAACGCAGTTGTCAGCGGCTTGGCGCCGGCCCGCACGAAGATGCAGCGCCGGCCACCGAACAGGCCGACCGTACCGGCCTCATCGACAAGCCGAAGCGGATCGGACGCGATGTCGTCACCGTCGATCCGAACCAGCTGAAACGCGTCGTCGGGGTCGTCCACCGAGGCCCGGGCCAGCTGCCGGGCGCGTTCGCTCACCAGTCCGGCATTGGGGCCGAAGACGAGCACCACCGGATAGCCGGGGTCGGGCCGACGCAGGAAGGCTTCGACCTCGTTCGCCTTCTTGGCGACCATCTCAGGTGCCGGTGGCGAAGCGCGCGGCGAGCCGGGTCCGCATCTGGTCGGCGATGGTCTTGGCGATGCGGACCTCGGCATCGCGCGCCGCGCGAAGCGACGCAAAGCGCTGGCTGTTGCGGTCGTAACTGGCAGACCCATGGGCCTTCCCGGCGATCACCACCTTGCCGCCATCGACGGTCACCAGCTTGAAATCGACGTCGACCAGAACCGTCGCGGCGCTCGCGCTGCCGGTGGTCGTGTTCACGATCGTCGCCTGGACCTGTTCCTTGACTGTCATGGACAGGCGGTAGCGCGCCTTGCCGGCCTCGCCCGAGCCGTTCAGCGCGAAGCCCAGCTCCTGCACGATGTAGTGGCCGATGCGGTCGGGCACCGGATCGACGACGATGTCGCGCAGCGCCGCCTCGACACTGCCGCCGCCAATGCTCGCCTCGCCGTAAAGCGGCTGGAAACAGCCGCCCAGCGGCAGGGCGGCGGCAAGCGCAGCAAGGACAAGCAGGCGGCGACCGGTATCAGGCGACGACATTGACGATCCTCTGCGGAACGACCACGACCTTGCGCACCGGGCGACCTTCCAGCGCGCGCTGGACCGCGTCCAGCGCCAGCGCCGCCGCCTCGACCTCGGCCGCCGGCGCATTCCGCGCGACGGTGACGTCGGCGCGCTTCTTGCCATTGATCTGTACCGGCAGCGTGATCACGTCCTCGAGGACCAGCGCGCGGTCGGCCACCGGCCAGGGCTGCAGGCCGACGAGATCCGCGTGGCCCAGCGCCGCCCAGCACTCTTCTGCCAGATGCGGCATCATCGGCGCGACAAGCTGGATCAGGATGTCGCCGGCCTCCCGGAAGGCGAAGCCCAGGTCGGCCGGCTTGTCCGCATCGGTGACTGCGCCGATCGCCGCCGACAGCGCATTGGCGAGTTCATACACATGAGCGACGCAGCGGTTGAACCGCAGTCGCTCAACATCCTCCTCGATCCGGATCAGCGCCCGGTGCGCGGCCTTGCGGATCACCAGCGCGGCGTCGGTCTCGCTGGCCGGTGGCATCGAGCCGATCGGCGCGGCGATGCGGCCGATCTCGCCCGTCAGCCGCCACAACCGCTGCACGAAGCGCGACGCGCCCTGCACGCCTTCCTCGGTCCAGATCACGTCCCGCTCCGGCGGCGAGTCCGACAGCATGAACCAGCGCGCCGTATCGGCCCCGAACGTGCCGATGATGTCGTCGGGGTCCACCGTGTTGCGCTTGGACTTCGACATCTTCTCGATCGAGCCGATCTCCACCGGCGCGCCGGTCGACAACAAGGTCGCCTTGCGGTCGGCCCCCTCGGCCTCGATGCGGATCTCCGCGGGCGACACCCAGGTCCCGTCCGCGGCCCTGTAGGTCTCGTGCACCACCATGCCCTGGGTGAACAGGCCGGCGAAGGGCTCGTCCAGCCCGGCATGGCCGGTTGCCTTCATGGCGCGGGTGAAGAAGCGCGAATACAGCAGGTGCAGGATCGCGTGCTCGATCCCGCCGATATACTGGTCGACCGGCAGCCAGCCATCGACGGCGGCGCCGTCGGTCGGCGCGTCCTCCCGCCACGGATCGGTGAAGCGGGCGAAGTACCAGGACGAGTCGACGAAGGTGTCCATGGTGTCGGTCTCGCGCCGCGCCGGCCGGGCGCACTGCGGACAGGCCACATGCTTC
>JBMOJG010000167.1:0-6703 GCA_049316925.1 Alsobacter sp.
CATGCGCGTCCTGCACGAAGCCGTCCGTGCCGGCGACCTGCGTCTCGATCGCCTCTCCGGTCTTCTCGAGCTGGCGGGTCGTCGCGGCCAGGCTGGTGGTTGCCGCAAAGGCATCCGCCGACAGGCGCGAGAGCTCGACCCCGGCCTCGCCCAGCGTCCCAACCAGCGACAGGGTCTGGTCGACACGGCCCTGCACGTCGTCGGCCGCATAGCCGATGATTCGCATCGTCAGGAGGACGTCTTCCTCCAGCTGCCGTGAGATCGCCTCGATCGGGTCGATCCCGCCGTCTTCCGGCTCAGCCGACGGCAGCGCTACAACCGCCGCATGCGTCGCCGGAACGGGCACGGGCGGGGTCCGGCGCAATCGCAGCAGACGGGCGAGATTCACGGGGCGCGGACTCGGATGACGGACAGCCAAACCCTAGGGCGAACATGGTGAATAAAACGTTCATCAATTCACGATCCCAAATCAGGGGTAATCGCTTTTGAATTGGACAAGGCGGTCGTCATTGACCCCACTTCCCGCTATAGCGCAGACAGTCCACACTATGACCGAGGTTCAAGGGAGTCCGTCATGCCGTCCGTTTCCGGTTCTTCGCGCGAGATCAAGGTTCTGGGAGCGCCGTCCGGGCGCTCTGCCGAGATCCTGTCGGAGGATGCGCTGGCCTTCCTGGCCGATCTTCACACCACCTTCAATGCGACCCGCAAGCAGCTGCTGACGCTGCGCGAAGAGCGCCAGACCCGCTTCGACGCCGGCGAACTGCCGGATTTCCTTGCCGAGACGCAGCCTGTGCGCGCCGGCGACTGGCGTGTCGCTCCCGTCCCGGCCGACCTGCTCGACCGCCGCGTCGAGATCACCGGTCCGGTCGACCGCAAGATGATCGTCAACGCGCTCAACTCCGGCGCACGCGTCTTCATGGCGGATTTCGAGGACGCCTCGTCGCCGACATGGACGAACATGATCGATGGCCAGGTCAATCTGAAGGACCGCTGGGCCGGCACCATCGCGTTCACGGATCCGACGTCTGGCAAGGCCTACGCGCTGAAGGCTGATCCGGCCGTCCTGATGGTCCGTCCGCGCGGCTGGCACCTTCCCGAGGCCCATGTCGAGGTCGGCGGCGAGCCGATGTCGGGCGCCCTGTTCGATTTCGGCCTCTATGCGTTTCACAATGCCCGCGCCATCGTGGCTGCGGGAGCGACTCCGGCCTTCTATCTGCCCAAGACCGAAAGCCATCTCGAGGCGCGGCTGTGGGACAACGTGTTCTCGCATGCCGAGGCGGCGCTGGGCCTGCCGCACGGCACCCTCAGGGCGACGATCCTGATCGAGACCCTGCCCGCCGCCTTCGAGATGGACGAAATCCTCTACGAGATGCGCGACCACATTGTTGGGCTCAACTGCGGGCGTTGGGATTACATCTTCTCGTTCATCAAGCGGCTGGGGAAGAACAAGCAGTTCCTCACTCCGGACCGGTCGGCAATGATCATGGGATCGAATTTCCTGGCTGCCTATTCGCAGCTGCTGATCAAGACCTGCCACCGCCGCGGTGCATTTGCGATGGGCGGCATGGCGGCCCAGATCCCTGTCAAGGGCAACCCGGCCGCCAACGAGGCAGCCTTCGCCAAGGTTCGTGCCGACAAGGAGAGGGAGGCCCGTTACGGCCATGACGGCACCTGGGTGGCGCATCCCGATCTTGTGCCGGTCGCCATGGAGGTGTTCGACAGGCTGATGCCGGCGCCGAACCAGCTCGACAAACCGGGCGATCCGGTCGAGATCCTGGCGGAGGATATGCTGTCGGTGCATCCGGGCAAGCGCACCGAGGCCGGCCTGCGCGAGAACATCCGCGTCGGCGTGCAGTACATCGAGGCCTGGCTGCGCGGCCGCGGCGCCGTCCCGCTCTACAATCTCATGGAGGACGCCGCGACGGCCGAGATCTCCCGTGCCCAGATCTGGCAATGGCTGTACCACGGTGCCACACTGGACGATGGTCGCGCTGTTACTCCGGAGCTGTTCCGCAGCCTGATGGACGACGAAATGACGACGCTGCGCGCGGCCATCGGTCCGCAGACCTTCGATGCGGGGCGCTTTCCGGAGGCGACGGCGCTGTTCGCCAATATGTCGCTCGCCCGGGAGTTCGCCGAGTTCCTGACGCTGCCGGCCTACAAGCTCTTGGGATGATCCATGCGTGACTTCGCCGCCGGGTTGCGCTCTTGCGTGGACCGTTACCGGGTGGACGTTGCGCAAGACGACGATGATCTTATCCATCTGCTGGCCGCCATGGCGGCCAGCCACCGCCTCGACGATCGCCGCACCTATCCGGGGCATGTCACCACCAGCGCCATCATGGTGACGCCCGATCTGACTGCCGTGCTGCTCATTCACCACAGGGCCCTTGACCGCTGGCTTCAGCCGGGCGGCCATTGGGAGCCCGCCTCCACGTTCTGGGCGTCCGCCCTGCGCGAGGCGCAGGAGGAGACCGGCATCGAGGGCGCGGTGCTGCACCCCTGGCACGGCGGCCGGGACATTCCGATCGATATCGACACCCATGCCATTCCGCTGCGCGTCGAGCGCGCCGAGCCGTCGCACTGGCACCACGACCTGCGCTTTGCCTTCGTGGCCGACGCCACCCTGCCGCTGCGGCCGGCGCAGGACGAGGTTGTCCGGGCGGCGTGGAAGCCCTTCGCGACGCTGGCCGAGATCTGTCCGCGGGTGCACGACCGGCTTCTGGCAGCGCGGGATTGACGGAATTGCACGCACCCCCCTTGGTGGCGGCCCTCCGACGCCCCACTTGAGCGCTTGTCGCGTCCGGTGGCGGGCGCGGCCCCGGAGACCGGGATTTTGGCCATGCTGAAACGAGGATCGTCATGACCCCCGAGGAACGCCAGCTCATTACCGGCCTGTTCGATCGCCTGAAGGGTGCCGCCAACGCACCGCGCGATCCCGAGGCCGAGGCCCTCATCGCCGATGCCGTCAGGCAGCAGCCTTATGCTGCGTACGTGTTTGCCCAGACCGTGATCGTCCAGGAAGAGGCCCTGAAGGGCGCGGCAGCGCGCATCCAGGACCTCGAGGTCAAGCTTGAGGCCGAGGCCGCCAAGGCGCGCGAGGCCGCCGCGGCGGGATCGTCCAGCTTCCTCGGCGGCTTCGGCAAGTCGCTGTTCGGCAGCGAGCCGGCGCGGCCGGCAGCGCCGGCAGCGGTGCCGCCCACCGGTCCGCGAACGGGCAGCGGTGTCCCTTCGTGGGGCGGACAGCCGCAGCAGCCCGGCCAGCCCGGACAGCCGATGCAGGCTCCCGGCGGCCCCTGGGGTGGGGCGATGGGTGCCCAGCCCGGCATGCAGCAGCCGCAGCAGGGCGGCATGTTCGGTGGCGGCGGCGGTGGCTTCCTCAAGGGCGCCATGGCGACGGCGGCCGGCGTTGCCGGCGGCGCACTGCTCTACCAGGGCATCTCGTCGATGTTCTCGGGCAGCCACGGTGCCACCGGCGCCCAGTCGCTGCTCAACCCGGCGGCGGGCGAGACCACTGCTGGCGCATCCGGCCCGGCCGATACGGCCTCCATCGGCAGCGACGTCTTCAATCCTGCGTCGACCAGCACGGCCGGGCTGACCGAGGCCTCGTATGACGACGAGGAAGACGATTCGGCGGATGAGGCGGGCTATGACGACGGTGGCGACGACGGCTGGGCGTGATTGCCGCCCGGCGGGCCGATCGTCATCGGACCCGCGCTATCGAACCAGCACAATCGGGCGCGCGATGATCATCGCGCCCCCCTTTTCATGGTGCTTGTCGTGAAGGCTGAGCAGCGCGCTCTGCCGTCCCGGACAGGGCCGGGCTTGCTAATCAGATAACCACCACCCTGGCACCCACCCGGACGCGGTTGTAGAGATCCATCACGTCCTCGTTGCGCAGGCGGATGCAGCCCGAAGAGACGTTGGTACCGATGGTGTGCGGCTCGTTTGTACCGTGGATGCGGTAGAGGCTGGAGCCCAGATACAGCGCCCGTGCGCCGAGCGGATTGTCGGCGCCACCCTCCATGAAGCGCGGCAGGTCGGGGCGACGCTTCAGCATCTCGGGCGGCGGCGTCCAGTTCGGCCATTCGGCTTTGCGGGTTACCGACTTGACGCCCGACCAGGTGAACCCGGGCCGGCCAACACCGATGCCGTAGCGCAGCGCCGTGCGTCCCGGCTGCACCAGAAACAGAAACTTGTTGGGCGTATCGACGATGATCGTGCCAGGCCCGTGCGGGCCGTCATACTCGACCTGCTGCTTCTCGAAGCGGGGATCGAAGCCCCGCTCGATCGGCTGCAGTGGCGAGCCCTGCGGCAGCGCCGCATAGCGCGGCGGCGGTGGCGGCGCGTAGGGATCCGCCATCGGCTGGCCATAGGGCATTGGCGCCTGGCCATAGGGCATCGGCCGCATCGGCCGTCCGCCCATGGCCGCAGCCCGGCCCGGTGTCGGGTCGCGCCCGGTCATCAGCATCTCGAGAAAGCCGCCGCCCATGCCGGCATCGCGCCGGCCATAGGGATCGGCGACGGCGGAGCCTGTCCACAGCAGGCTTGAGCAGAGCATCAGAACTGGGAGACGCGGAGCAGCCATCGGACACCTGGCACAGTGACATCATCGCTCCAGTACTCACCGTTCTGATCAACGAAATCTCAAATTTGATGCTTAATAAAGCTGATGCTGGAGCAAATCGGAAAGGTTGTTGAATATGGTTGATAAATCATAGATCGAATTTGAAGCGTATATTAAGAAAATTAACTGTAACATTTCCTTTCCTGGAGTGGCCGGATCCTCGTAACGAAACAGTAGGGACAGTGCGTCAAGGTGGTGGCCTGCAGAAGCAGTGGAACGTCAGAATGACATCGCCTCCAAAGCGATTCCGGATCGAAGGGCTCGGCTTTGCCGCCGCAGCCCTCGATGCAGGCGTGCGCGCCGACCATGGCGGGCCCCAGCCTGACCGGGAGTCGATGGAGCGCATTGCCACCCGCGCGGTTGTCCAGGCCGGCCATGGCCTGTCGCGCGTCGCCGAGGAGTTGGCTGCGGCCTCTGCCGATGTCGGCCGCGGGGTGCAGGCCATTCTGGCGCTGTTCGAGGAAATCGACGCGGTCGTGCACCGGCTCGCCCAGTCTGGTGCACTGACGCCCGATGGCGCCGCCCTGATTTCCGACCGTGTCATGGCTGTATTCCAGGCCTGTGACTTCCAGGACCTCGCCGGCCAGCACATGGCGAGCGCCCGTCGTGTCGTCACCGACCTCGACCGCAAGATCGTGGTGCTGCGTCGCGCCGCCGGACTGGCCGGTGAGGTCACCCCAATCGAGCCCGAGTTGGAGCCCGAGCACGGCTGGCCCGTGCTGGAGAACGGCCCCCGTCTGGCTGCCGACGAGACCCGCATGACCCAGGTGCAGATTGACCGGCTGATGCACGCCTGAGGCTTCCAGCCCGCCGCCGGCCATGCGACAAGGGCGACCCCGTCCCCCGCAGGCCGCCTCGCCATGCTCTCGATCCGACAGGCCACCGACGCTGACGGCGCACCGCTCGCCCGGCTGATCGCCGCGGTGTTCGCCGAATACGAGAACTGCCCCTTCGTGCCGGAGGAGTTTCCGGAGCTCGCCGCGCCTGCCACCCACTATGCGGCGCGGGGTGGACGGCTCTGGGTGGTGCGCGGCGAGGACGATGGGATGCTGGGGTCGATCGCCGTCGCACGGCACCACCGGCCGGACACGGCCGAGCTGTTCAAGGTCTACCTGTCGCCGGCCTTGCGCGGCACCGGCCTCTCCGGCCGGCTGCTGGAGACGGCGCTGGACCATGCCGCCGGGCCGATGGCCGCGCGGCGGGTCGAGCTCTGGTCGGACTCGCGCTTTACCCGCGGCCATGCCTTTTACGCCAAGCACGGCTTTGTGCGCATGGCCGGCCTTCGCGCCCTGCACGATGTGGCCGAGACGCTCGAGCTCGGCTTCAGCAGGGACCTTTTCAGCCGGAGTCCCGGAGTACTGGCGTGAGTGCGCCGCCGCTGCGCCATGACACCACGGCCACCCCGATCCTGATCGCGCTGGTGGGAGCCGCGCTGCTGACGGCAATGGATGCCGTCCTCAAGGGCCTGTCGACCCGCTACCCCACCGTCGACCTGGTGCTCACCCGCTACCTCGCCGGCGCGCTGTTCATCCTGCCGCTCGCCTTGGTGATGCGCGTGCCGCGGCCGGGCCCGGCCATGCTGCGGGCCCACATGGTGCGCACGGCGATCGTGGTGGTGACGTCGTTCCTGTTCTATTTCTCGCTGTCGCGCCTCGCGCTGATCGAAGCGGTGGTGTTCACCTACCTGGCGCCGGTGTTCATGGCGCTGCTCGGCCGCATCATCCTGGGTGAAAAGGTGAGCGCGGCCACGCTGCTCGCCATCGCCGTGTGCTTTGCCGGGGTTCTCGTCATCGCCATCGGCAAGGGGCTGGGAGCCGGCGGATTCAGGGCCGAGGCCGTCGGAGTCGCCGCGGCGCTCGGCTCAGCATTCACCTACGCACTCGCCATGGTGTTGCTGCGCGCCCGGTCCGGCGCCGATCCGGTGGTCGGCATTGTCGCCCTGCAGAGCGTGCTGGCGATTACCTATATGGCACCGGTCTCGCTGGCGATCGGCGCGCCCGCGATTCTCGTCGGCTCGGAATGGCAGGCGCTGCTGCTGATCGGCCTGCTGGGTTCGGCCGGGCAGCTGGCCTATGC
>JBMOJG010000168.1:0-6682 GCA_049316925.1 Alsobacter sp.
ATGCTCCCTCGTGGCATGCCAGGAGGAGCTCTATCGTGACGTCTCGCAGCGTGACGCCAACGAGATGGTTGCGATCCTCGCCAACAACGGCATTTCGGCGGCGCGCCAGACCGGCGAGAACGGCAGCTATCGCGTCACCGTGACGAGCGGGTCCTTCGCACCGGCTGTCGATGTCCTGCGCCGCGCCGGCTATCCCCGCGAGCGCTACCGGTCGCTGGCCGAGGTGTTCCCCGGCGACGGGCTGATCGTCTCGCCCTTCGAGCAGCGCGCCCGCATGATGTACGCGCTCAACCAGGAAATCGCCCGTACGCTGGCCGGCATCGAGGGTGTGACATCCGCCCGCGTCCACATCGTCGTGCCGGAGCTGGACCTGCGCGGTGCGCCGCAGAGCCGGGCCTCCGCCTCGGTTGTGATCCACCACACCGCCGCGGTCGAACCCGACGAGTTGGCCCCGAAAGCCCGCCAACTGGTTGCCAATGCGGTCCAGGGGCTGAGCTATCGGGATGTGTCCATCGCGTTTTTCGTCGCCAGCCCGGACCTGCGCGGCAGTGCCGGTGAGCCGGCAGTCCGCCGGGCCATCCCGGCACCGCGCGACGGGTTGATGCTGCTCGTGGCCCTGCTGCTGGCCGGCGTCGCCGCCGTGCTCGGCTGGCGCTCGCTGCGCCAGAAGGCAGGCTGATGGCCCCCGTCCTGCGCTTCGACCGGCGCGCCGTCGACCGTGACGGCAGCCTTCTTGCCGTTGTCGCTCCCGAGCGGGTTGCCGCAGCACTCGGCACCGGTCTGCCGCGTAACGCCATCGAGGGCCTGATGGCCTCGCCGCGAGTGCGCCGACGGGTCGCCGCGCTGCTGCGCAGCCGGCTCGCCATTGGCGAGCGCCGCGCCGTGCCGCCGGCGGTCGTCGGCTTCCTGGCCGATTGGCCGCGCACGCGCCTTGTCGCTGCCGCGACCCTGCTTGGCCTCGCCGCCCGGCTCCGGCGGCAGGGGCCGCTGCTGGTCAAGGAGGATCTCCGCCGGCTTGCCCTGCACCATGGCGAGGCGACAGTCTCCGGCGCATTGGAACTTGCGTCGCGGGTGCCGCCCGCGATGGCCAATGGCGACGCGGATGATGGCGATCAATCCGCCGCTGACGCGACGCTTCTGGCCGATGGTCTGGCGCTGCTGCGCAACTGGGCCGCCGCCCGCTTCGGGGCGGACGCCTCATGGATCGAGGCGGCACTGCCGCCGGTGGCCAGCACCGCAACCCTTGAGGGCGTCTGCGCGCTTGAAGTGGTGGAGCGCGCGATGGCTCTCGCCGCTGAGAGGCAGGCCTGATGCGCGCCCCGGTCTTCGTTCCCTCCGGCCGCATCGTCAGTGCCGAGGACCTCGGCCACCTCACCGAGGCGGCCGCCTTCATGGGCCAGGCCCGCAAACTTGCCGAGGAGGCGAGGGGTCTGGCCAGCTCCGAGCATGAGCGGGCCGTTCAGGCCGGCTATGCCGAGGGCTTCCGCCGCGGCGTGCGCGAGGCCATGGCCCAGCTCGGACCCGCGGTGACGGAGGCGCGCGCCCGGCTCACCGGCGCCGAGGGTGACCTCGCTGGAATTGTGCTGGAAGCGGTGCAGCAGATCGTCGGCCGCCTGGATGATGGAGAACTGGCGCGGCGCCTTGTCGCCAAGGCGCTGGCGGACGCGGTCGGCCTCACCGGCATTGTCCTGCGGGTCGCTGCGGAGGATCTCGCCACCATCGAGCGCGAGGTTGCGGCGCTGCATGAGGCCGGCCAGACCGGCGGCCTCACGGCCGTGCGCGCGGACCCGCTGCTGCACCCGGGCGAGATGATTCTCGAAACGCCGCGCGGCCATGTCCATGTCGGCCTGAAACAGCAGCTCGGCCGGCTCCAGGCCGGGCTTGGCGTCGCCGAGGCGCGCCGGTGACCGGCGCGTCCAGCCCGGGCGTTGTGGCGCTGGCGGACGAGTTGCGCCGCCTGCGCGCCCGCATCGGCACCATCGACACCCGCATCGCCGCCGGCACGCTGGTCGGCGTCTCCGGTCCGCTGGTCCGGGCCGAGCTGCCGGCGGCCCGCATGGGCGAGCTGTGCGAGCTGCGCAACCCCGACACCGGCGACGTGCGCTTTGCCGAGGTCGTCGGCATCGACGGCAGCATTGCCTTCCTCGCCCCCTATGGCGAAACCAGCGGCCTGTCGATCCGCACCGAGGTGGTGACGCAGGGCCGCGCCCCGTCGATCCTGGTCGGTGACCACCTGCTCGGCCGCGCCATCGATGCCTTTGGCATGGTGCTGGACGCGCCGGGCCAGCCGCCACCGCCGCCTCCCGGCCATGACGCGGTGCTCCGCCCGATCGTCGCCGATGCCCCGCCGCCGCTGTTCCGCCGCAAGATCGATCGCCCTCTCTCCGTCGGGCTGCGCGTCGTCGACGGGCTGCTGACCTGCGGGGAGGGGCAGCGGGTCGGCATTTTCGGCAGCGCCGGCGTCGGCAAGTCGACGCTGATCTCGCAGATCGTCACCCGCACCGAGGCCGATATCGTCGTGGTCGGCCTCGTCGGCGAACGCGGCCGTGAGGTGGGCGAGTTCATCGAGCGCACGCTCTCGCCCGCCATGCGCGCGCGCGCTGTTGCGGTCGTCGCCACGGCCGACCGGCCGCCGGTGGAGCGCGTCCAGGCGGCGCTGGTCGCCACCGCCGTCGCCGAGCATTACCGCGACCGGGGCCGCCGTGTGCTCCTCGTCATCGACAGCGTCACCCGCCTGGCGCGGGCGCTGCGCGACATCGCATTGTCCGCCGGCGAGCCGCCGGCACGCCGCGGCTTCCCGCCCTCGGTGTTCAGCGCCCTGCCACGGCTGTTCGAGCGCGCCGGCATGGGCGTCTCGGGGTCGATCACGGCGTTCTACACCGTGCTTGTGGAGGGGGATGCGAGTGCCGACCCCATCGTCGAGGAAAGCAAGTCGCTGCTCGACGGTCATCTGATGCTGTCCGACCGGCTCGCCGCGGGCGCTCATTTTCCCGCCATCGATGTGCTGGAGAGCCGCAGCCGCATCATGCACAACGTCATTGCCGCCGATCATGGCCGGTCCGCCCGCCGGGTCGCCGAGCTGATGGCACGCTACCGCGAGATCGAGCTGCTGCTGCAGGTCGGCGAGTATCGCGCCGGCGCCGATCCCGATACGGATGAGGCCGTCCGCAAGCACGCGGCGATCCGCGCCTTCCTGGTGCAGTCCCCCGGCGAGGCGCAGTCCTTCGACGACACTGTTGCCCGCCTTGCCGCGCTGGCGTCATGACCGATGGCCGGCTGCGCCAGCTCGGACGGTTGCGGCGCCTGCGCGAGGACGCCGCGCGCCGCAAGCTCGGCCTCGCGCTCGCCGACCACCGTGCCGCCCGGGTCCTTGCTGCCCAGGCCGAGACGGCCGAGCAGGTCGCACGTGACGGCATTGCCACCGCTGTCCCGGGCTTTGTCGCCACCGTCGCGGGGTCTGCCGTGGCGCCTTCGGTCCTCCTGGTGCTGCAGGAGCGCGTTGACGCCCTGCGCGATGCGGCAGAGGCCGCAACCGTCGAGTTGGCCCGCCAGCGCGCCATTGCCGCCGAGCGGCTGCGGCAGGTCGAGGCTGCCCGCACCCGTCACGATGCTACGCGGCGTGCCGCCGAGAGACTTGATGCGCTGGTGGAGCATGTCGAGACGCGGGACTTGCGCCGCGCCGACATCCTCGCCGAAATGCGGGACGAGCCGAATCTGCGGCCCTCGCCGACGCGGCCGCGCTGACCCTTGGATATGCCGATGGCCGTGACCCGGCCCACCCCCCTGTATGAACGCTGGCAGACGCTGGATCTGCCGGCCGTCAACCTGCGCCAGGCGCGGCGGGAGACCTGGCTGTCGTGGCGCCGCCGGCCGGTCGGCCTGCGGCTCGCCGGCGAGGTCTGGAACCTGACGGCCTGCGCCGTCGATCCGCTGCGTGGCGAGGCCGGCTGGGTGCGCATCCTGCTGATGGATGCCGGTGCCGAAGTCCTGCTCTATGCGCCGGCGGGCGCCCTGGCCGCCTGGCTCCAGCACCGTTATCCCGGCACCGTACTGGCCGATCTCGACCCCGGCCTCATGCCGTTGCTGCTGGAGGACGCCATGGCCGACCTGCTCGGCCGGCTCGAATCCGGCGGCCATGGGCCGATCAGGGTCCGTGCCGTCGACTTTGACACCCGCCTGACCTTTTCGGCCTCCACCGCCTTCATGGTGGCGCGCGAGGGCCAGCCGCCCTTTCCGGTCGTGGTCGATGGGCGAATTGCACTGCGCGACGCCCTCGATGCGTTCATCGACGCCCAACCGCCGGACCCGTCGCGTCGTGCCGACCTGCGCATCGACCTCGCCTTCTGCGCCGGGGCGTCGACGGTGGCGCGCGGCGAGCTCGACCGGCTGCGCATTGGCGATGCGATCCTGCTCGAGACCTCGCTGCTGTCCTCCGAAAAGGTCGCCTGCGTCGCCGGCGGGGCCGTCGGCCAGACCTGTTCGGTGCAGGCGTCCGGCTTTGTCCTCGACGGGCCGCTGCAGCCGGCCTCGGCCTTTCCGGGCCGCCATCCGCTGGCCGCGGTGATGGCCGGCGACGACGATGGCGACAGCCTTGATGGTCGCCCGCGCGACCTGCCGGTGCGGCTCGTGTTCGAGCTCGGCCGCCTCGGCGTGCCGCTGGGCGAGATCGCCGCGCTTGGGCCGGGCCACGCCTTCGACCTGGGCCGCAGCCAGCAGACCCTCGTCGACATCGTCGCAGCGGGACTGCGCATCGGCACCGGCAGCCTGATGAAGGTCGCCGACGGCATCGGCGTGCGCGTCAACCAGATCGCGCGGTAGGGCGTCCCACCGTTGCTGCCGGAATGATGTCGCAAAGCGGTTTCAGATCAGGAGCCTGGATCAGCATCTTGATGCAAATCGAGCGCAGCGGGCGGTGACTGGAGGTCAAGCAGCCCTTCAGACCGCCACCCAGACCCTGATCGGCTGGGCATAGCCCTTGATCGGATGGGTGCCGGCCGGCCGGTATTGGCTCTCGCCCTCCGGCCATCCGGCCACGAAGGCGTCGCTGGCGGCAATCGGGGCCTCAAGCTTGCGCGTCAGCCCCTCGACACGGAACGCGGTGTTGACGGCCTCGCCGACGGCCGTTCTGATGCTGCGGCCGAGCCCGCCCATGGCGACCTCGCCGACATGCAGCCTGACATTGCAGCGCACCTCGAGCCCCATGGATTCCCGCAGGATGCGGCGGACCGGCGTGTCGGCAGGCCGGCTCAGCAGGCGCGCACAGTCAGTGGCGCGGGCACGCGTCGCGGCATCGTCGCCGCGCCAGTAGGCAAAGACGCCGTCGCCGAGAAACTTGTCGATGACCGCGCCGCGCGAACACAGGATCTGCTCGCAGCTGGCATAGAACTCGCGCAGCAGGGCCGCGACCTGCTCGGCGCTGATCTTCTCGGAAATGCTGGTGAAGCCGCACAGGTCACCAACAAGCAGCGTCAGCCTGCTGGTCTGCGCCGGCATGAACGTGGTCTGGAGGCCGACATCTTTGGCCGGTGCGGTGTCCGGGACGGGAACGTCGCTCTCGTAGCTGAGCGCGACGCTGCCGAGGCGGATCCTGTCGCCATGGCGCAGGACGGTGGGCATTGTGACCGCCACGTCGTTGACAAAGCTGCCATTGGCGCTGCCGAGGTCGGTCAGCCAGTGCAGCCCGTCGATCTGCTGGATGCTGGCATGCTGCCGCGATACCCCCGCGTCCGGCAGCCGGACGGACGCGTCCTGGTTGCGGCCGATGATGTCAAAATCCCGGAGCTCGAACCGGAGCCCGCTGTCCTGTCCGATCAGGAACGGCATGCCGGTGCCCTCCGCTGGTCTCGGCCGGGCGGAGGGGCCTTGCGTACCGCCGCACATGTGCGGCCAGGATGAACCACGGTCCCCGTCCGGTGGGCGGCCCCCCTTGGGCGGGGCTGCGGCGCACCGGCGTTGGACCCGCTGGTGTCGACCGCAACGCCGCAGCGGTGCGGCATGCCATTGTGGCGGCGGATCGAACGGGCGGTCATCTCGAAACCTCGGGGCCAGCGGCAACGGCAGGGTCCGCGTGAGCCCTGCACGGAAAAGACAATCCAACCGGACAGCGTCCGACCATGCGCAACCATGGCCGAAAAGCGGCAGGCCTGCTGTGCGGTGGCGCACTTTCCGGGCCGGCGCAGGCAACTCAATCAAGCATTCATGTGTGAACGTCTGCGACAGTATGCAGTTCATTCACGTCGAAAGTCTAAAGATTCTGTGAGTTCCGCGCTCAAAAGCCGGCTGATTTCCAGCAATTGACCTAACCACACTTCAGAATCGGCCATGGTCAGGCTGCAAGGTGACTGTTGCTGATTGGACACGATGGGAAGATGCGTGTCCTCCGGTGCGGCGAAACGGCGGCCATTGCTTGACCGGACCGGCGATTGGTCTCTCAATGTGGACATTGGGGCGAAGTCAAGACGTTGAGGCGATTCGTGCGCGCGCGGACCATCCTGCCGTGTTGGACGCTCCTGCTGAGCGTTGTCGGCAGCGCCCCGGCTTTGTCCCAGAGCGCCAGTCAGATCACGCCACAGTCGTTCCGCCCAGGCCCTTCGGCGCCGGGTGCGGCCGTAGTGGTGTCGGGGCAGCCCGGGCTTGATGCACCGGCGGGTGCCGATCGTCTCTTCGTCACGCTGTCCGGGGT
>JBMOJG010000169.1:0-6667 GCA_049316925.1 Alsobacter sp.
CCCTGTCCGAGCGCATACGACACGACAAGCAGGATCGTCAGGCCGGGGATCACCAGCAGGATGGTGGAGGCCGCCGCGAAGGCCAGCCAGGTCTCGACCGTCAGGGCATCCTCCTGCGTCGGTGCCGCGCAATCCGGTTTGGCCAGCGCGGCCGGCGCCCGGGGGCGCCGGCTTTTCCGGATCAGCCCGGGAACGTGTAGGCGGTCTTCACCGTGGTGTAGAACTCGCGCGCATACGCACCCTGTTCGCGCGAGCCGTAGCTCGAGCCCTTCCGGCCGCCGAACGGCACGTGATAGTCGACGCCCGCCGTTGGCAGATTGACCATCACCATGCCGGCCTCGCTGTTGCGCTTGAAATGCGAGGCGAACTTCAGGCTGCCGGTGCAGATGCCCGACGACAGGCCGAATTCGGTGTCGTTGGCGACGGCGAGCGCCTCGTCATAGTCCTTGACCCTGACCACATTGGCGACGGGTCCGAAGACCTCCTCGCGCGAGATCCGCATGGCGTTGGTCGTGTTGGTGATCAGCGCCGGCTGCAGGTAGAAGCCGGGCGTCTCCCGGTTCAACAGCTCGCCGCCCCACGCCAGCGTGCCGCCCTCGTCCTTGGCGATGCCGATATAGGCGAGGTCCTGGTCGAGCTGGCTCTGATCGACGACCGGGCCGATATGCGTGCCGGCCTTGAGGGCGTCGTCCACCACCAGCCCCTTGAGCCGGTCGACCATCGCCGCGACGAAGCGGTCGTGGATGCCGTCCTGCACCACCAGGCGCGATGACGCCGTGCAGCGCTGGCCGGTGGAGAAAAAGGCGCCGTTGACGGCGCATTCGACCGCCACCTTCAGGTCGGCGTCGTCCAGCACCACCAGCGGATTCTTGCCGCCCATCTCGAGCTGCACCTTCTTCATCGGCATGCTGGCAATACAGGCCGCCGCCACCTTGCGGCCGGTCGCCACCGAGCCCGTGAAGGTCACGGCGGTGACGTCGCGGTGCTCGAGGATTGCCTGGCCGACCTCCGAGCCGCGGCCCATCACCAGATTGAGCACGCCCTTGGGCAGGCCGGCGCGGTGCAGGATGTCGACCAGCGCCCAGGCGCAGCCCGGCACCAGGTCGGCCGGCTTGAACACCACGGTGTTGCCGTAGGCCAGCGCCGGCGCGATCTTCCAGGCCGGAATGGCGATCGGGAAGTTCCACGGCGTGATCATGCCGATGACGCCGACCGGCTCGCGCGTCATGTCGACATCGACGCCCGGCCGCACCGAAGCCAGCTTCTCGCCCGACAGCCGCAGGCACTCGCCCGCGAAGAACGCCAGGATCTGGCCGGCGCGGGTGGCCTCGCCGATGCCCTCCGGCAGGGTCTTGCCCTCCTCGCGGCTGAGCAGCCGGCCGAGCTCCTCCTTGCGGGCGAGGGTCTCGTCGGACGCCTTCTTGAGGATCTCGTAGCGCTCCTGCGGCGTGGTGCGCGACCACGCCGGGAAAGCCGCCTTGGCGGCTGCGATCGCGGCTTCGGCCTGGGCCCTGGAGGCGCGCGCATAGTGCCCGACGACGTCGCCCGTGTTGGACGGGTTGAGGTTGGTGTTCTGGCTCGCGCCCTCAACCCATTCGCCGGCGATGAGGTTCTTGAAGCTGTCGGTCATGGCGGATCCTTGTGGGCAGTCAGGTCTGTGGGGAATGAACGATGAGGCTGCAGCCGCGTGTCCGGGGAGGGATCCCGCGCCGGGCGGGACCCCGTCCGGTCACAGCAGGCCGCGGCGGGCGAGGTTGCGCATCAGGTGCGAGGTCCCGAAGGTCCAGGGTGGGCACTGGTCGGTGTGCTTCATGCGGTTGACGAGCCGGCCGAGCTTCGGCGTCGCCACGGTGACGATATCGCCGACCTTGTGGGTAAAGCCCTTGCCGGGCGCGTCGCGGTCCTCGACCGGGGCGAACAGCGTGCCGGTGTAGAGCACCGCCCCGTCCGGATACTGATGGTGGCGTCCCAGCATCTGGCCGGCGAGGTCGACGAAGTCACGGCTGATCTTGGCCAGGTTCGAACTGCCGTCGAGCACATAGCCCTCCGGTCCCTCGACCCGCAGCGAAAGCTCGGCCCGGCGCAGTTCGTCCAGCGTGAAGCCGGCATCGAAGAAGCGCAGGAACGGTCCCAGCGTCGCCGAGGCGTTGTTGTCCTTGGCCTTGCCGAGCAGCAGCGCCGAGCGCCCCTCCACGTCGCGCAGATTGACGTCGTTGCCGAGCGTGGCGCCGACGATGGCGCCGCTGGACGCCACCACGAGAACAACCTCGGGCTCGGGATTGTTCCAGGTCGAGACCGGATGCAGTCCCGCATCGGCTCCGGTCCCCACCGCCGCCATCGACGGCGCCTTGGTGAAGATCTCGGCATCAGGGCCGATGCCGACCTCCAGGTACTGGCTCCAGGCCCCCTGCGCCACCAGCATGGCCTTGAGCCGCATGGCCTCCGGCGAGCCGGGCTTGAGCTTCGACAGGTCGTCGCCGACCAGCGCGGTGATCTCGGTGCGGATCGCCGCCGCGGCCGTCGCGTCGCCGCGCGCCCGCTCCTCGATCACCCGCTCCAGCATCGAGATCGCGAAGGTGACGCCGGCGGCCTTCACGGCCTGCAGGTCGATCGGCGCCAGAAGCCAGGGCCGTGCCGGATCCCGTCCGTCGGGCGGGGTGTTGGCGAGGATGTCGCGCAGCGTCCCGAGTCCCTCGCCGGTCGCCGCCGCAAGTGCTGCCGCCGGGTCCGGCGTCTCGCACAGGTCGCGGATCGTCGGGAAACAGGCCGTGATGTCGACGACGATGGCGCCGTCAGGTCCCGGCCGCACCGCCACGACGCTGGGGCCGCCGACGTCAGGGTGCCAGACGCGCCCCGCCAGGGCGCCGGCAGCGCCGTCGTCCGGCAGCGTGGTGGCCTCTTCGAGCCGGATTGCGCGCATCGGAACTCTCCCGTAGGCCCGGTTCGGGTGCCGGGCCGCCTGCGGCCGGACTGTCGCGGGTTGTCCGGAACCTCGCAAGGCCTTTCCGCAACCCGCCGTCGCGCCTCGTGCAAGACTGACATGTTGCACTGGGGCGCACCGGCGCGCACCATGCTGGCCGAAACCGCTTCGCATCGCGGCCGCGCCGAAGGCGTCGGGCCGCCGCACAGACCATCCGGAGGAAGCCCATGAACGCCCCCGTCCGCAGCGCGCCGCGCGTGGTTCGCCTCGCCGCCGCCGACAATGTCGTGGTTGCCGTCGATCCGATCGAGCCGGGAGCCACCGTCGAGGGCATCGCCGCCCGGGCGCGGGTGCCGCGCGGCCACAAGATGGCGACCGCAGCCTTGGAGCCGGGCGCGCCGGTACTGAAGTTCGGCCAGATCATCGGCTTCGCCACCGCCGCGATCGCGCCGGGCGACTGGGTCCACGAGCACAATGTCGGCGTCCAGACCTTCGATCGCGATTACCGCTTCGCCGAGGATGCCCGTGTCGAGGACGTGCTGCCGCCGGAGCTGCAGGCCACGTTCCAGGGCTACCGGCGCACCAATGGCGCCGTCGGCACCCGCAACTACATCGCCATCCTGACCTCGGTGAACTGCTCGGCCTCGGTCGCCCGCTTCATGGCCGAAGAGGTCGTCCGCTCCGGCATTCTGCGCGACTATCCCAACATCGACGGCGTCATCCCGCTGGTGCAGGGCGGCGGCTGCGCCCTCGACATCAAGGGCGAGGGCTACGAGATCCTCAAGCGGACCCAGTGGGGCTACGCCACCAACCCGAATGTCGGCGGCGTCGTCATGGTCGGGCTGGGCTGCGAGGGCTTCCAGATCGGCCGCTGGAAGGACGCCTACGGTATCGGCGAGAGCGACACCTTCCGCACGATGACGATCCAGGAGGTCGGCGGCACCCGCAAGACCGTGGCGGCCGGCGTCGACGCCATCCGCACCATGCTGCCCATCGCCAATGCGGCGCGGCGCGAGACCTGCCCGGCCAGTGCGCTGATGCTGGCGCTGCAGTGCGGCGGATCGGACGGCTATTCGGGCATCACCGCCAATCCGGCGCTCGGCGCCGCGGTCGACGAACTGGTGCGCCACGGCGGCACCGCGATCCTGTCGGAAACCCCCGAGATCTACGGCGCCGAGCATCTGCTGACCCGTCGCGCCGCGACGCGGGAGGTGGGCGAGAAGCTCGTCGGCATGATCCGCTGGTGGGAGGACTACACCGCCCGCAACAAGATGGAGATGAACAACAATCCGTCGCCCGGCAACAAGCTCGGCGGCCTCACCACCATTCTGGAAAAGTCGCTCGGTGCGGCCGCCAAGGGCGGCACCACGACGCTCGCCGGCGTCTACGGCTATGCCGAGAAGGTCGACGCCAAGGGCTTCGTCTACATGGACACGCCCGGCTACGATCCGGTGTCGGCCACCGGCCAGGTCGCGGGCGGCGCCAATGTGCTCGCCTTCACCACCGGGCGCGGCTCCGCCTATGGCTGCAAGCCGACGCCGTCGATCAAGCTGGCCACCAATAGCGAGATCTACCGGCGCATGATCGACGACATGGACATCGACTGCGGCGACATTCTCGACGGTGTCTCCATCGAGCAGAAGGGCCGCGAGATCTTCGCCAAGGTGCTGGCGGTCGCCTCCGGCGAGCGCTCCAAGTCCGAGGAGCTCGGCTATGGCGACGCCGAATTCGTCCCCTGGCAAATCGGCGCCACGATGTAGGGCGGCGGCGCCGTCACGTCGCGCAGAATGATGGCGTATGACGGCCGGGTCGACGTGCTGGCACGCTTTGCGCTAGTGCTGCAGCGTGACGGCAGGGGGCGGGTATGACAGTCAGGATCGACGGCAAGACACTGAAGGCCTCCGGCGTAATGAGGGTAGCCCGGCCGACGCCGGCGGGCCGCTTCGAGAAGGCCGCGCTGGCGCCTGCCGCGCGTGCGCGCATCGCCGCCACCCGCGCCTATATCGACGCGCGCTGGATGACAGACGACGCGCCGCTTATGTACGCCTTCAACACCGGCGTCGGCCTGTTCAAGGACCAGCGCGTGCTGATGGCCGACATGGTCGCCTACCAGACCAAGACCATCTTCGCCCATGCCACCGGGGTCGGCGAGCCGCTGCCCCGCGATGCGGTGCGCGCCACCATGCTGCTGCGCGCCAACGCCTTCGCGTCGAACTATTCGGGCCCCCGCGTCGAGCTGGTCGAGCGGCTGCTGGCCTTCCTCAATGCCGGCCTGCACCCGGTGATTCCCGCCAAGGGCTCGGTCGGCGCCTCGGGCGATCTCGCCCCGCTCGCCCACCTGGCCGGGGCCGTCTGCGGCTTCCCCGAGGCCGAGATCGAGTACAAGGGCCGCCCCATGCCGGCCCGCGACGCCATCGCCAAGGCCGGCTTCGCGCCGGATTTCGACCTCGGTGCCAAGGACGCGTCGGCGCTGATCAACGGCTCCACCGTGTCGCTGGCCATTGCCGTGCTGGCGCTCGAGGATGCGCGCCGCATCCGCCGTACTGCGGATGTCGCGCTGGCCCTGTCGCTGGAGGCGATGCGCTGCGAGCTTGCGGCGTTCGATCCGCGCGTCCATGCGGCCAGGCCGCATCCCGGCCAGGCGGCCATTGCCCGCAACGTGCTGCGCCTGATCGGTGATTCGAAGCGCTGCTCGGAGGGTGCACGCCTCACCGTCTATCCGGAGGAGAATCGCCGCGAGGGCGTCGCGCCGGCACCGCGCGTGCAGGACGTCTACTCGCTGCGCTGCGCGCCGCAGGTTCACGGTCCCGTCCGCGATGCGCTCGACTACGCCGGGCGCACGCTTGCCACCGAGATCAATTCCGCCACCGACAACCCGCTGATCTTCGACGACGGCACCGACGGCTACGTGTCGATCTCCGGCGGTCATTTTCACGGTCAGTATGTCGCCCAGGCCATGGACCTGCTGGCGATCGTCATGGCCGACCTCGCCTCGATCAGCGAGCGCCGCCTCGCCCGGCTGGTCGATCCGGTGATGAGCTACGGCCTGCCCCGCAACCTCCTGGCCGGCAAGAAGGGGCTCAACACCGGCTTCGCCACGGTGCAGTGCTCGATGTCGGCGCTGGTGATGGAGAACCGCACCCTCGCCATGCCGGGCTCGGTCGACTCCATCCCCGGCAAGAGCAATGCGGAGGACCATGTCTCCAACTCCACCTGGTGCGCCCGCAAGGCCCGCACGGTGGTGGATAACACCGAGATGGTGGTGGCGGGTGAGCTGCTGATGGCCGCCCAGGCGCTGTCGCTGGTCGAGCCGATCGCTTCCGGCCATCCACTCGGCACCGGTACCCGTGCCGCCATGGAGGCGATCCGCGCCGTCATCCCGCCGGCGCTGGACGGCGACCGCTGGTACGCCACCGAGATGGGACAGGCGCTCGACCTCGTCCGCTCCGGCGCCATCCTGGAGGCCGTGGAAGCGGCCGTCGGCCCGCTCGAATAGGTGCCGCGGTCCCGGTCGGCGATCACGCATTCATCCGCCGGAGCCCCGCTGACCCTGTTCCCGGGTCGCGCCAGACGCTAGAAGGGAGGCATGGTTGATCACCCCGCCTCTTCGTCGCCCGCCGCCGACCGCCCGGTCGGGCGCGGTGACCATGTGTTCCTCGTCGACGGCTCGTCCTACATCTTCAGGGCGTACCACGCGCTGCCGCCGCTGACGCGCAAGTCCGACGGCCTGCCGATCGGCGCCGTGGC
>JBMOJG010000170.1:0-6611 GCA_049316925.1 Alsobacter sp.
GCCCAGTCGATCCACCATCTCGACATGGCGACCGAGCTGATGGGCGAGCCGGCGCGCGTCGGCGCGGTGACGCGCGCCCATTTCGGCCACGAGATCGAGGATACGGCGGCGCTGTGGTGCGAGACGCAGTCCGGCGCGCTGATCTCGCTGTCGACGACGCTGGCGGCAGCCGGCAACCGCAGCGAAGCGTGCTTCGTGTTCGAACACCTGACCGCCCGGTCGGATGGCCCGGCGACCCGACCCGGCAAGGAGCCGTGGTCCTTCGCGGCGCGGTTGCCCGAGCGGCAGCCCGCGATCGATGCGGCGCTGGCGCGGTTCCGCGCCGGACCGGAGGGCACTGCCGCCGAGGATTTCGAGGGCCAGCTGCGGGCCTTCCATGCGGCGCTGGCGGGCCACGGCCCGCTGCCCGTGACGCTGGCGGACGCCCGGCGGTCCGCCGCCCTTCTGACCGCCGCCTACAAGAGTGCAGCATCCGGCGGAGCGCCGGTGACGCTGCCGATCGACCCGGCCGACCCAGCCTTCGCGCACTGGCCGGCCCGTCGCCAGGGAGCCTGAGCATGAAAGCCATCACCTTCGCCCAATTCGCCGGCCGCGACGGGGCCCGCATCGCCTTCGAGGCCGAGCACGGCGCACGCCTGGTCGTGTCGGTGCTGGACGACGCGCTGATCCGGGTGGCCCTGCTGCGGCCCGAGGGCTGGCGGCTGGACCGCACCTGGTCGATCGCGCCCGGTGGTCTCGAGCCGCCGTTCGAAGGGCGCAGCCGCGACAGCCTCGACGGTTTTCCCTGCCCGGATTTCACCGTCACGGAGGCGGACGGCACCGTGACGGTCGCGGCGCCGGGCCTCGTCGCCGTGGTGCGGCTGGCGCCTCTCGGCATTGCCTGGTTCCTGCCGGGCGACGCCGAGCCCTTCGCCCAGGACCGGCCGACGCAGGCCTATTGGCTGTCGCGCCGCGGCGACGCGCTTGCCCACCACATGGCGCGGCGGCCGGACGAGCGCCACCACGGGCTCGGCGACAAGGCCGGTCCCTATGACCGCACCGGCCGGCGCTTCCGGCTCGATGCGGTCGATCCCTGCGGTTTCGACGCCGAAACCAGCGATCCGCTCTACAAGATCATCCCGTTCACGATCGTCGACCGCGACGGTGGGCCGGCGCATGGCGTCTTCCACGACAACCTTGCCGTCGGCGAGATGGACTATGGCTGCACGCTCGACAATTACCACGGGCTGTTCCGGTCCTACCGGGCCGAGGATGGCGACCTCGACTACTACATGCTGGCCGGGCCGCGGATGGCCGACGTGGTCGCCCGCTATGTCGCGCTGACAGGCGGCCAGGCCTTTCCGCCCGCGTGGTCGCTGGGCTTTGGCTGCACCTCGATGTCGATCGCCGACGCGCCCGACGCGGACGCGCGGGTGACCGCTTTCATCGAGGACTGCCGCCGCCACGCAATCCCCTGCGACAGCTTCCATTTCGGCTCGGGCTACTCGTCGATCGGCGCGCGCCGCTATGTGTTCAACTGGAACCACGACAAGTTCCCCGATCCGGCCGCCACCATGGCGCGGCTGAGCGCCGCCGGGATGCGCCCGGTCACCAACATCAAGCCGTGCCTGCTGGACGATCACCCCAGGCTCGCCGACGCCATGGCGAAGGACATCCTCGTGCGCGACGGCGACACCGGCCGGCCGGCGGTGGCGCAGTTCTGGGACGGGCTGGGCTACCATGTCGACTTCACCAACCTGGCCGGGCTCGCCTGGTGGCGGGCCGGGCTGGAGACGACCCTGCTCGATTTCGGCGTTGTGGCAGCCTGGAACGACAACAACGAGTTCGAGATCTGGGACGAGGACGCGCTGTGCGACGGCGCCGGCCGGCCGTTCCCGCAATCGCTGGCGCGCCCCGCACAGGCGCTGCTGATGACCAAGCTCAGCTTCGAGACACAGGCGGCGCGCGCGCCGGGCACGCGGCCCTATGCGATCACGCGGGCCGGCGGGCCGGGGCTGGGGCGCTATGCGCAGACCTGGTCGGGCGACAACTACACCGCCTGGAAGACGCTGCGCTGGAACCTGCGGCAGGGCCTCGGCATGAGCCTGTCGGGGCTGTTCAACATCGGCCACGACGTCGGCGGCTTCCACGGGCCGACGCCGGGGCCGGAGCTGTTCTGCCGCTTCGTCGAGTTCTGCTGCCTGTGGCCGCGCTTCGTCATGAACTCGTGGAAATCCGACGGCGTCGTGACCCTGCCGTGGATGCATGAGAGCGTGCTGCCGCAGGTTCAGGAGGCCTACCGGTTGCGCTACCGGCTGATGCCGGCGCTCTACACGGCGATGTGGCAGGGGGCGACACGGCACCGGCCGCCGGTGCGACCGTTGGGCTATGCCTTCCCGAACGACCGCCGCGCGGTGCGCGAGGACGACACCTTCATGCTGGGCGACGACCTGCTGGTGGCGCCGGTGCTCGACGAGGGCGCGACGCGGCGCGCGCTGTACCTGCCCGAGCATCCGGGCGGGTGGTACGACCTCCATGACGGGACGTTTTTTGCCCCCGGCAGCCTCGTCGAGGTGGCGGCGCCCCTGGGCCGGCTGCCGGTGTTCGTGCGCGCCGGCGCGCTGCTGCCGGTGGGCGAGCAGACAGACAGGGTCGATCCGGCCAGCGACGCGGTACGACATCTGCACGTCTACGCCCCGCGCCGGCCGGGCCGGATCGAGACCGCGATCTACGATGACAATGGCGACACCGCCGGTTTTGCGCAGGGCCTCGGCTGCGTGACGCATCTCGTCCTCGACACAACCGGCCCGGTGCCGGTTCTGTCGGCACGGCGCGAGGGGGCCTACGTGCCGGCCTACGGGGCGCTGCGGGTCGTGCCGGTGGGCTTCGACACGCCGCCCCAGATCGACCCGGACAGCGAAGGCGTGCTGGCGTGAGCGGCGTCCGGATCCTGCCGGACGACGCGGCCTCGGTCCTGTTCCCGGGCTTCCGGCTGGTGGACGTGGATGCGGGCGAGACCACGATCCGCGCCCGGATCGGCGGCTCCGGCCCGCCGCTGCTGCTGCTGCACGGCTATCCGCAGACGCATGTGCTCTGGCACAAGGTGGCGGCCCGGCTGGCACCTCATTTCACTCTCGTGTGTGCCGATCTGCGCGGCTATGGCGACAGCGGCAAGCCGGCCACGACGGCGGACCACGTGTCCTATTCCAAGCGGGCCATGGCGGCCGACATGGTCGCCGCGATGACGGCGCTGGGGCACGAGCAGTTTGCCGTTGCCGGCCACGACCGCGGCGGCCGGGTGGCGCACCGGCTGGCCGCCGACCATCCCGGCCGCGTGACCCGGCTGGCCGTGCTGGACATCGCGCCGACACGCGAAATGTACCGCAACACCACGGATGCGTTTGCGCGGGGCTACTGGCACTGGTTTTTCCTGCTGCAGCCTGCCCCCTTCCCGGAGACGCTGATCGGCGCCGATCCTGCGTTCTGGTGGCGCAAGAAGTGCGGTGGCGGGTCCGCCGGGATGACGCCGTTCCACCCGGTGGCGCTGGCCGAGTATCTGCGCTGCTTTGCCGATCCAGCGGTGATCCACGCCTCCTGCGAGGACTACCGGGCGGCGGCGGCGATCGACATCGCCCATGACGATGCCGATGAGGGGCGCCGGCTGGCCATACCGGTGCTGGCGCTGTGGGGCGCGAACGGGATCGTGGCGCGCTGCTTCGACGTGCTGGCGCTGTGGGGTGAGCGCGCCGAGGATGTGCGCGGCGGGCCGCTGCCGGGCGGCCATTATCTCGCCGAGGAGTGCCCCGACGACGTCGCCGGCGCACTCGCGGGCTTCTTCGGGACAGCCGTCGAGCCTATATAGAAGCTCCGGCGCCGACGAGGCGCGCCCGCGGTTCTCCCCGGACCGCTCCGACCGGCTGATTCATGCGCGCACAACGGCCCTCGCTCCGACCCGGCCTTTCCCTCGCGGCGATCATGCTGGCCGCGCTGTGCGGTCTGATGCCGGCGAAAGCCCAAGAGACCCAGGCGACCACGGCCCCGGCGACCACCGCCCCGGCACCCGCATCGCCGCCGATCCGGGTGATCATCGAGGTGCCGAACGACCCCGCCGGCCGGGCCTTCGTCAACGAGACGCTGGCGCCGGCGCTGCAGGGCGGACGAGGGGCGGCGGCGCCGGCACAAGCAGCGGCAACGCCTGCTGCGCCGTCAGCGGCAGCGGACGCGCATGCAAGTCCAGCTCGACTGCCCGGCATCACCTTGCCGGGCGGCGTCAAGCTGCCGGTCGCCACGCCCGCCGTTCCCAAGCCCCCGGCACCAACCGGACCGACGGCCGCAACGTCGTCGCCCATGGGCCCGGCCAGCTCGGCCGGCGCAGAGCTGTCCGCCATGGTGGCGGAGGAACTCGACGCCGTGCGCGAGCGCGCCAAGGCGCTGGTCGAGGCGGCTCCGGACGTGCCTGACGAGATCTACTCTGCGTCACGGCGGTTCCTGTCGATGGGCATGGGCTCCATGTCGGACGGGCTGTGGCTGCTGCTGGCGCTGGTGATTTTCGTCGGCGGCGGCCTGCTGGCGCGGCGTGTGGCGTGGTGGTCGGCCCGGGCCCTGCTGGCCAAGATCCTCGAATCTCCGGGCGATACCGCGCTGCAGCGGCTGCGGCTGCACGGCATGCGGGTGACGATTGCGCTCTACGTGCTCACCGCCTTCGTGTTCGGCTCGATCGGCGCCTTCCTGCTGTTCCCCTGGCCGCCTGTCATCCGCGAGACCGTGCTGATCGTTCTCGCCTATGTGGTCCTTCTGGCCTTTTCCGAGTCGGTCGGGCGGGTGCTGATCGCACCGGGTGCCAAGTTCGACTATTTCCGGGTGTTGCCCCTGAGCCAGCCGCTGGCGCGGTTCTGGTTCATGGCCCTGAAGTGGATGGTGCGCCTCGTCGGCGGCGCCTGGGCGACGCTGAGCCTCCTGAAGATCATCGGCGTCTCGGTGGTGGCGCGCCAGGTCGTTGCGGGATGCTGGTTCACCGTCATCGCCATGGCACTGCTGATCCTGCTCGCGGTGCGGTTGCATCGCGTGGATGCGCCCAAGCCGAGCCGGGTCGGAACGGTGCTGTTCGTCACGCTGGTGCTGCTGGGCTGGCTGATGGCGGCGCTGCACATGCGGGCGGCGTTCTGGACGCTGATCGTTCTCACGTGCCTGCCAGCCCTGATGGGGGCCGTGCGCGCCGGCATCCACAACGTCATGCGGCTGGACGACAACCAGGACGGCGCGCGCTCGGCGGCCGTAGCCTGGTCGGTGGTCGTGGAGCGCAGCCTGCGGGTGCTTCTGGTGCTGGCCGGCGCCTCGGTGCTGGCGGATGTCTGGGGGGTCGACATCGGCGAGATCGCCATGGGCGAGACCCTGTTCACGCGGATCATGCGCGCGGTGACGCGGGTGGCGATCATCCTGCTGGTGGCCGAGCTGATCTGGCGCCTCATCCGGGCGGTGATCGACGGCCAGGTCAATGGTCCGGTGCAGTCTGTCCATGACGACACGCCCGAGGGGCGCAGGCGGCAGCGGCTCAATACGCTGCTGCCGATCCTGAAGAACTTCATGTTCGCCATCCTGCTTACCGCCACGGTGCTGATGGCACTGGACGCGATGGGCCTCCAGATCGGCCCGCTGCTGGCCGGCGCCGGCGTCATCGGCATTGCGGTCGGTTTCGGCGCGCAAACCCTGGTGAAGGACATCATCTCGGGGATCTTCTACCTGCTCGACGATGCCTTCCGGGTCGGCGAGTACATCCAGGCGTCGAACTACAAGGGCACGGTGGAGTCGTTCTCGCTGCGCTCGGTGAAGCTGCGCCACCACCGGGGGCCGCTCACCACCGTGCCGTTCGGCTCGCTCGGCGCGGTGCAGAACATGAGCCGCGACTGGGTGATCGACAAGATCACCGTCGGGGTCACCTACGACACCGACCTCGACAAGGTGAAAAAGCTCGTCAAGGAGATCGGCAAGGAGCTCGCCGAGGACCCCGAATTCGCGCCGCATTTCCTCGAGCCGCTGAAGATGCAGGGCGTCGAGGCGCTGAGCGATTACGCCATCCAGATCCGCATGAAGATGATGACGAAGCCCGGCGAGCAGTTCGTCATCCGGCGACGCGCCTACGCGCTGCTGAAGAAGGCGTTCGAGGCCAACGGCATCAAGTTCGCGTTCCCGACCGTGAACGTCACCGGGTCGGGCGGTGAAACGGACCTGTCGGCTGCTGCCCAGCAGATGCTGGAACAGAAGGCGAAGGCCGCCAAACTGACGGCCGACACGCCCTGATCAAGGGCCCGGGGGCGAGACGCCCTCCACCAGCCGCCTTGCATCGTCGCGGAACGCCGCCCTGGCATCGTCGCGTGCATAAAACATGTGGCCTCCCGGATAGAGCGCCTGGCGCGGCCGCTCCGGCCCGAAGGCGGGCAGCTGGGCGAGGATCAACTGGGTCTCGAAATAGGGCGTGACGAGGTCGGCGGCGCCGTGCACCACGAGCGCCCGCATGGCCGGATCCAGCGCCAGCGCCTCGCGCAGATCGTCGACGACCTGCGCGGCAATGCGGCGGCCACCCCAGCTCCAGGACGCGTTGACCTCGCGGTTCAGCAGGCGGTAGGGCCGGTCGA
>JBMOJG010000171.1:0-6583 GCA_049316925.1 Alsobacter sp.
CGATCACCACCGTGACATTGTCGGTGCCGCCGCGCTCCAGGGTCAGGGCCACGAGGCGGTCACAGGCAGCTTGCGGCGGCTCGGTGGCGGCGATGGCGAGGATCTCGGGATCCTCCACATGGGTGGTGAGACCGTCGCTGCAGATCACGAAGCGGTCGCCGGTGGCAATGGACCCGTGCTCCATGTCGAGTTCCGGCACGTCGGCGATGCCGAGCGCTCGGGTGATGATGTTGCGGCGCGGCCAGGTCCTGGCCTCGTCGGCAGAGAGCAGACCACGGTCGACCAGGTCCTGAGCCTCGCTGTGGTCGCGCGACAGCTGCTCCAATGCGCCAGCGCGAACGCGGTAGAGCCGGCTGTCGCCGGACCAGACACAGGCATAGTGCCCCTCGAACACCAGCAGGGCGACCAGCGTCGACCCAACAATGCCACCGCCACGGGCCTGCGACAGCTGCTGCATCCGTGCATTGGCACGCAGCACACGCTCCTCCAGCCGTGACAGCAGGTCGGCGCCGCCGGCTGCCGCGCCGATCGAGCGCAGTTCGGCGACGACCGCGGCGCTGGCCTGGGCGCCAGCCTCGTGTCCACCCATGCCGTCGGCCACGGCCCAGACGCCGCTCTCGGGCTGGACCAGATAGCTGTCCTCGTTTTCGCGCCGGATCTTGCCCGTATGGGTTGCAAATCCGGTCGAATACACAAGGGAGGTGTGCGGCTCGGTCATCGGCTCACGTCCCGGCTGGTTCATCGAAACGGCCCGTCAGAAGCCCGGCAAAGAGATGCGGGCTCGGCATCTTGTGCGCAACGAGCGCCAGCGGCGGGTAGTCCTCGCCGCCGATCGTCCACCACACCGACATGGCTGCAAAGGAGCGGGCATGATCCTCGATCCGGATCGCGCCCAGGCGCCCAGGCAGCGTGGCCGGATCGGCCGCCGTCAGGATGCTGCCGTCGGGGAGGCGCACCATGCCGGCCGGCGGCGCCACGGCCAGCAGGTCAATGGGACTGGGCAGCGCAACCAGGGCCGCCGTCACGTCGTCATAGCCGCGCTGCGGATCGAGGGCAGCCAGAAGGACCTCCTCGACGGCGCCATGCCAGCGGTCCTGCGGATCGAGCTCGGGCGGCGGGACTGCCTCCGGGCGATCGGCGACCGCCACCACCGTGAGGGGGAAATAGCGCCCGACACCGTCGACCGACGGCATGAACGCCCCGGTCGCGGTGCCGCCGCAGAGGTCCTGCCCGAGCCAGAAGCGCCAGATCGGGGCGCGCAGGAACACGTCGCGCCACTCGGCGCCCAGCGTCACCTGGCTGGCGGAGAGCCCGGCCTGCATCCATGACTCCCAGAGGGCGAGCCAGGCCCGGGTCGTCCCCTTGGCGACAAAGTCGCGCTTGGCCGGCAGCTTGCCGTAGAGACCGATCTGCATCCGCTCAAAGCCCCGCCGGGCAGCGGAACTCGCGCAGGGCGGGCAGCTGCAGCGGGTTCATGATCGACCCGACATTGATCTGGTAGGAGACCTCGCGGCCGCCGACATTGAAGCTGGCGATCAGGGCGTCGCCCTGCTTCAGCACCGTGCCGGAATCAAGCAGCCGGAAGAACGACCAGACCCCGTCGCGCTGCACCGTTGCCGGCTGGCTGAAGAAGCCGCCGCCGAAGAAGCCGCCGCCGCCGGTGCCACCGCCGATGGAAATGCTCGAGCGCGGGATACCGCCGGGCCACTGCACCGGACTGGGTGCATTGACACCCTGCTGGCTGTTGACCTGCGTCCCGTTGATCTCGAAACGGCCCGTGGAGGCGTCACCGCCCAGGGTCTGCGGCGTGATCGTCATGCTGAAGGACGGCATGTTGCCGCCTGTCGGGAAGAACGCGTCGCGGATCTCGAGCGCCTGCTGGAACTGACGCAAGGTGACGGTTGACAGCGAGCGGGCGACCCGGCTGTCGGGCTTCCACGACCAGGGCAAGCGCGACTGGTCGACATACTGGGCCAGGTTCTGGGTGAAGAACTTGTCCATGATGCCCGACGGCGCGAACAGTCGGGCGAAATCGGCCAGCGCCACCTCGCGCTCGCTGCCGCGCACGAACGGATAGCGGTTGGTGACGATCTGCTGGCAGATCCGCGTCACCTGGTCGGCCAAAGCCGCCTGGAGGTTGACGACGGTGGCGCCGCTGGCGTCGCCCTCGAAGTCGTTGGCGGCGGTGCGGATCATCGCATCGAAGGGCGCGGGAAAGCGTGACGCGTTGGCGCGCAGCGTCGCGACCTGCTGGATTAGGGCGTTGCTGGCCGCCATCTGCTGGGCCGGATTGGTGTTGGCGATGGCGAGGCTCTGGGCGATCTCGGTCAAGGCCTGCAGCAGCGCATCGATCGGCCGCCGCCCACCCTCCCCGTCGACGACGATCTGGAACGCGCGGAACTACGCCTCGATCCCGGCGCCCGGCGCCTCGCCGGTCGCACCGAAAAAGCTTCCGGGCGACGGCGGGGCCGGGGTGCCGGGCTGGGGCGCGATGGTGGGCACCGACACGCCGACCCGGCTGGCGACGCGGGAGGCGGCGTTGCGGGCGACCTCGGTGGCAACGTCCCGCCCGACCTGCGCGGCGGCCTTCTTCGCCGCATCCTGCAGCGGATCGGGCGTGCCGGCGGGCCTGGGCGGCCGCTCGCGCGTCAAGCGTGTTTCGTCGCGCACGGATTCGAGCAGTTGCTTGATCGGCGACGTCGAGGCGGCCGCGGCGCTCAGGGCGACATAGCGTGGCTTGTCCGCGGTGAGCGGCCGCAGCTTCAGGCGGCGCAGAGCCTGCTGCCAGGACTCGACGAAATCGCGCGTGTAGAGCTTGAGCAGATCGCCATAGAGGGTGGCGTATTGCTGCTCGACAGCGGCCTGCTGGCCGGCATGGCCCAACACCCAGCGCTCGCGGTCGACGAGCGCCCCTATGCCGGCCAACCGGTCCATGAAGGCGAACTGGAAGCCATCATAGGTGTAGAAGAATGGCACGCGGATGCTCTGCAGGTCCTCGCCGCGCGATCCCTCGAAGACGAGCGCCACGTCGAGGCCGCCGCGCTGGCCGACGATCCAGTCGCGCTGGCTGGCGCCGCGGGCCTGGGACTTGAGCAGTTCGTAGGCGCGTTCGGCGATGCTCATGCGCGCCAGCGTCCGCTGGGCGTCGTCGATCAGGGCCTGGTTGAGCGAGAAGGTCGGATCACGGCCGGCCTCGAGGTCGAGGAGTGCATCGAGATGCTCCTCCAGAGCCTGCCGGCCGCGCGCATTGGCGGCACCGGGAAACAGGTTCTGCGCCCAGTCATTGCCCATGAAGGAGACGACGAAGTCGCGGTCGACCGGCCCGCGCCCGCCGAGCATCAGATAGGCCTTGAGTGCGTCATAGACGAAGGCCCGGTTGGTGATGTTGCCCTCGAGCAGCTCCTCGAGTCGGTAGATCAGACGCGAGCGAAACACGCGCTCCAGCGCCACCTGGTAGGCCGTCTCGGAGGCCGACTGCACGCGGTCGCGCTGGCTGAGGCCGAAGCCGGCCAGCATCGGCTCGGGAATGTCGCGCACTGCGAAGCCGGCCGGCATGTGCCGGAGCTTGTGCAGCAGCGGCAGCACCTTGCCGAAATTGCGGTCCGACACGGTGGTCTCGACCAGCACAGGCGTGGCCAGCGTGCGGTACTCGGCCAAAGAGGTGGACGTCGAGGTGATCAATTCGCGGTTGCGGTTGTAGCTCACCAGCCATGCCGCCAGGGCGCCCAGCGACAGCAGCGCCATCACGCTGAACGCAGCCACGCGGAGGATCACGGTCCGGCGGACGGCAGCGCGGTTGGTCGACACCCAGCCGGCCTCGCCGATCACCACCTTCTGCAGCAGGTCGGTGAGGAAATAGCTTTTGCCGCGGCCGGAGAAGGCCGCCATGGGCGCGGCCTCGGCGCCGAAATTGCGCGCCAGCGTGCCGATGAGCCGGTCGATGGGCGTGCCCTGCTGGGTGCCGGAGGTGAAGTAGAACCCGCGCAGCGTGGCATTGGTCTGGTAGCGGCTGGGTTCGAAGATCCGGTTGAGGAAATCGACGACCGGCCGCTTCAGGCTGGCGACCTGGCTCGGAAACCCGAACAGGGTGACGCGGCCCGGCGGGCTCGGCTCATTCTGCAGCCGGTCGGCGAGCTGTTCGTTCAGCCGCTCGACCAGCGCGTCGAACTCGGCCGGAACCTCGCCCATCATGTTGCGGGTGCGGTCCGCCGTCTGGAACGTGTGCCCCCAGACGCGCTGGCGCTCGAACTCGGCCAGGCCGCCGAAGAACTCGGTGAAACCGGCAACGAGATCGGACTTGGTGAACAGGGCATAGACCGGGAAGGCGATCTTGAGCTGGTCGTGCAGCTCGGCCAGGCGCTTGCGGATGGCGGTGGCGTGCGCCTCGATCTCCTCGGGCGTGCAGGTCAGCAGGTCCTCGATGCTGATGGCGACGATGACGCCGTTGATCGGCTGGCGCGGACGGTTCTCGCGCAGCAGGCCGAGCAGCGCCAGCCAGCTCTTGCGGTCGCCGCCGGGGTCGCTGTCCTGGGTGGTATAGCGGCCGGCGGTGTCGAGCAGCACCGCCTCGTCGGTGAACCACCAGTCGCAGTAGCGGGTGCCGCCGACGCCTGCCACAGCATGGGGGGTGCCGTCCTTGGCCAGCGGAAAACGCAGGCCGGAGTTCACCAGAGCGGTGGTCTTCCCGGCGCCCGGCGGGCCGATGATGATGTACCAGGGCAGGTCATAGAGCGGATCGCCGCCCTTGGTCTTCGAGCGCCGCAATGTGGCGATCGCGTCCTTGATCGCGTCGCGCAGGACCGGCGTGTCGCCCTCCGCCTCCTCGCTGGCCGCAATGGCGGCCTCGATCGCGGCACTGGCCTGTCGCCTGCGGCGCCAGTCGAGCACGGCCAGGCCCACGGCCATGGCGACGAACACGCCGATAGCCAGCGCCCGGCTCCAGACCGCTTCAAGCGGCCGCACATCGCCTACTGCAATCAGCGGACCGGCGATCCACACCAGCGCCGACAGGGCCGTAAGGCCGATGACGATCCCCGCCAGTGGCAGCCATGTGCGCAGGGCGGTCATCGGTGGGCCTCCCCGGTGGCTGGAGTCATGGTCGGGACGGCGGTCATTGGCTGCGCTGGATCAGGATCTCGACCCGCCGGTTCTGGGCCCGGCCGGCCGGCGTGGTGTTGGGGGCGATCGGCACGTCGGCACCCTTGCCCTCGAACTCCAGCCGGTCGGGTTTCGTCAGGCCGGGGCGCAGCATGGCCATGACGGCCTTGGCACGCTCCTGCGACAGCTGGAAATTCGACGGGAAGCGGACAGTCTTGATCGGCACGCTGTCGGTATGGCCGACGACCTTGATGGCGCCGGGCTCCTTCTCGATGACCGCGGCGATGCGGGCAATGAGCGGCTTGTACTCGGGCAGGACCGTCGCCTCGCCGGGCGGAAACAGCGCCAGATTGGCCATCCGGATGACGATCAGGTTGCCGGTCGTCTCGATCGTCAAGGGCGGGCCGAGCGCGGCCTTGATCCGCTCCGCCTGGGGCGCCGGGGGTGGCGGCGGCGGCGGCGCCTGGAAGATGCGGCGCTGGATGCCGATCTCCCCTGTCGGATGAACGGCGATGAGCGACGCAGCGACCGCCTCGCTTTCGCTGCCGAGCAGGCCGCGCAGCACCAGGAAGGCACCCAGCAAAAGCACGCCGACGACCGCGGCCGCCGCCCAGACCGGCACGATGGTGCGGCGCTGGCGCACGGCGATGGGCTGTCCCTGCCAGCGCGGCGACAGCTCCTGGTTGGGCTTTTTCACGCGCCGCAGCGTCTCGTAGAGGTTGCGCTGGATCTGCTGCAGGTTGGCGGCCCCGCCTGCAGACGTGCGGTGGATGCCCTGAAAGCCCAGCGCCAGGGCCGCATGCTGCAGCTCGAGCTGCCAGTAGTTGACGCTCGGGTCGCCCTTGGCGCGGTCGAGCTCCTCGAAGAACCGGACGCCCCCCACCCGCTCGCCGAAGAAGCGGCTGAGCATGCTGTACTGGGTCCAGACATGGCGGTCGTCACCCGGGATGTTCTGGACGATGTCGTCGGCGACGGCACACAGGATGTACTTCGCCGTGCGGGTCTGGTCGGCCGGAACACCGGCGGCCCGGACCTCGTGCTCAATATCCTGCACGGAGGCGGCGACCTGTTCCATCAGCTGGGCCGCCGGCGCCCGCATCAGCGACGACTGCAGCCGGCCGAGCAGCAGCAGCAGCGGCCCGGCGGCGCGCATCAGCGGATTTTCGTTGGGGGTGGTCAGGTCCTCGCGCTGCAGCACGACGGCCCGCGCGCGCTCCTGCGGTGCCTCATAGGCAGAGGCCGCCGGGCGCGGATTGGCCCAGTCGTCGGCGCCTGCGGCCGGCGCCGCAGACGGTGGGGGCGGCGGAGACTGATAGCCCGGCGTTGCCGCGGGCATGGAATAGCCGGGTACAGACTGCGGCGCAGTCTGATTCCCCGGCAGGGGGGCGGCACCCGGCGCGGGTTGCGGCGTGGCCGGCCGCCGGCCCGCCGGATTGGGCCGGATGATCGTGCGGTCACCGCGACCGGTCGGATCAAAGGGCGAACC
>JBMOJG010000172.1:0-6574 GCA_049316925.1 Alsobacter sp.
GCATCCGCGTGCCTTCGGTCCGGGGCAGGTCACTGCGACCTATTGCGCCCATCTGGACGTGCTGCTCTGGCAGCTCGACGACGTCCCGACCTTCGAGATCGCGGTGGCACGCGGCTTTGCCGGAAGCTTCTGGCACTGGCTGGAGGCCTCGGCCGCCATGGTCGGCCTGGCGGTCACGCCTGACGCCTGACAGGGCTCGAGACCCAGCCCTTGCGGGCCGGTGCGGGCTACGCTTCGATGGACCTGACCACGGGGGACACCATGACAGCCATCGCCGATCTCAGCGCTACCGAACTGCTCCAGCACTACCGGCGCAAGGCGCTGTCGCCGGTCGAGGTGGCGCGCGACGCGCTTGCCCGCCGCGATCGCTTCGAGCCGATGGTCAACGCGTTCTGCGGCGGCGACGACGGGACCGTCCTGGCCAGCGCCCGGGCCAGCGAGGCGCGCTGGGTTGCCGGGACCCCGTGCGGGCCGCTCGATGGCGTTCCGGCGACGGTGAAGGACAATATCGCGGTGGCGGGCTGGACCAATTTCCGCGGGTCTGCCGTCACCCCACGCGGGCCGGCGGCCGAGGATGCACCGGCCGTGGCGCGGCTGCGCGAGGCGGGCGCGGTGATCCTGGGCAAGACCTGCATGCCCGAGTTTGGCTGGAAGGGACTTGGCGATTCACCGGCGACCGGCGAAACCCGCAACCCGTGGAACACGGCGTGCACGCCCGGCGGATCGTCGAGCGGCGCCGTCGCCTGCGCGGCGCTGAACATCGGCTGCATCCATCTGGGCACCGACGGGGCCGGATCGATCCGCATCCCCGGTGCCTTTGCGGGCGTGTTCGGCATCAAGGCGAGCTATGGCCGGGTGCCGGCAGCGCCGATTTCCACCATGGGTTTCCTGGCGCATATCGGACCACTGACCCGGTCAGTGGAGGACGCGGCGCTGGCGCTGGGCGTCATCGGCCAGCCGGACGCCCGCGACATGACGGCAATGACCGCACCGCCGCCCGACTACCGGATCGGGCTGGCCGACGGCGTGCGTGGACTGCGGATCGCCTGGTCACCACGGCTTGGCTATGTGAAGCGCGTGGATGCCGACGTGGCGGCGCTGGCCGAGGCTGCTGCGCATCGCTTCACCGCGCTGGGCGCGCATGTGGAGGAGGCCGACCCGGCCTTCACCGACCCGCTGGAGATCCTCGAGACGCTGTGGTCCGCCGGGGCGGCGCTGGCGCTGCAGCCGTTCTCCGCCGAGGAGCGCCGCCGGATGGATCCGGGCCTGGTGCGCGTCGCCGAACAGGGCGAGGCCGTTACGGGTGCCCGGTATGTGGACGCCTTCCTGTACGGGCGGACCCGCATCGCCCAGGCGATGGCGGCGTTCCACGCGCGTTACGACCTGCTGCTGACGCCGACGCTGGCGACGGCCGCCTTCGAGTCAGGCCGCGAGACCCCGGCGGACGGGCGGTTCGGCGACGACTGGACGGCGTGGACGCCCTTCACCTACCCGTTCAACATCAGCCAGCAGCCGGCCGCCACCGTGCCGTGCGGGCTGACGCCGGACGGTCTTCCGGCGGGCCTGCAGATTGTCGGGCCGTTCGGTGCCGATGCGCTGGTGCTGCGCGCCGCACGCGCCTTCGAGGCGGCGCATCCGTTTGCGCGGCTGTCGGAGCCGCGGGCGGGGACGTGACTGCTGCGCTCGTCGTCTGAGGCGAACCATTCGGACGGGTTCCGTGCTGCGGGCCCCTGCCCTACCATGGCGTCGATGCTGGCTTTCTCCCTCCGCCGCCTCGCGGCGCTCCTCGTCACCCTCGCGGTCGCCACCGCCGTGGTGTTCACCGTCATGGAGGTGCTGCCCGGCGATCCCGCCCAGGTGATGCTCGGGACCGAGGCGCGGCCCGACACGCTCGCGGCCCTGCGGGCGAAGCTCGGCCTCGACCGCCCGGCACCGGAGCGCTACCTCGCCTGGGTCGGCGGGCTGGTGCAGGGCGACCTCGGCCAGAGCTACACCTATGGGTCGCCGGTGCGCGAGCTGGTGGCCGAGCGGATCCTGGTGTCGCTGCCGCTGGCGCTGGCGGCGCTGGCGCTGACGGTGCTGATCGCCGTTCCGTTCGGCGCGCTGGCGGCCGCGGGCCGCAACGGACCGGCCGACATCGGCATCATGGGGGCGACGCAGATCGGCATCGCGGTGCCGAATTTCTGGTTCGCCATGCTGCTGGTGCTGGTGTTCGCCATCACGCTGCGCTGGCTGCCGGGCGGCGGCTTTCCGGGCTGGTCGGCCGGACCGTGGACCGCCGGCAAGGCGCTGATCCTGCCGGCCGTGGCGCTGGCGCTGCCGCAGGCGTCGATCCTCGCGCGGGTGATGCGGTCGTCGCTGCTGGAAACGCTGGGCGACGACTATGTGCGCACGGCCCGCGCCAAGGGGCTGAGCGCCGGGCAGGCGCTGCGCCGGCACGCGCTGCGCAACGCGCTGATCCCGGTGCTCACCATTCTGGGCCTGCAGTTCAGCTTCCTGCTCGCCGGCACCGTGATCATCGAGAACGTGTTCTACCTGCCGGGCCTCGGGCGGCTGGTGTTCCAGGCGATCAACCAGCGCGACCTCGTGGTGGTGCGCAGCGTCGTCATGCTGCTGGTGGCCAGCGTCATCATCGTCAATTTCCTGGTCGATCTCGCCTATGCGGCGGTCGATCCGCGGCTGCGCCGGCGCGCATGACCGACGCCCCGCTCCCGCTCCGCAACGACGGCTTCCTGGCCCGTGCGCTGCGCCACCCGAGCTTCCTCGTCGGCGGCGTGATCTGCGCCTGCGTCGCCGCGGCGGCACTGCTGTCGCTGGTCTGGACGCCCTATGACCCGACCGCGATCGAGATCGCCCGCCGGTTACGGCCACCGTCGGAGGCGCATTGGCTCGGCACGGACCCGTTCGGACGCGACACGCTGTCGATGATCCTGCGCGGGGCCGTGGTGTCGATTGCCGTGTCGTTCGTGGCGGTGGGAATCGGCGCCGGCATCGGCGTGCCACTGGGGCTGCTCGCGGCGGAGCGGCGCGGGGTGCTCGGCGAGGCGGTGATGCGCGCCAACGACTTCGTGTTCGCCTTCCCGGCGCTGCTCATCGCCATCATGCTGCGCGAGGTGTTCGGGCCCGGCGCGCTCAACGCCATGGTGGCGATCGGCATCTTCAACGTGCCGGTGTTCGCCCGCGTCGCCTTCGGCGCGGCGCAGCCGTTGTGGACGCGCGACTTCGTGCTGGCGGCGCGGGTCTCCGGCAAGGAGCCGACGCGGATCACCATCGAGCACATCCTGCCCAACATTCTCGGCCTGATCGTCGTTCAGGCGACAATCCAGCTGTCACTCGGCATCCTGGCGGAAGCCGGCCTGTCCTATGTGGGGCTCGGCGTTCAGCCGCCGGCGCCGAGCTGGGGGCGCATGCTGTACGAGGCGCAGACGCTGATGGCGATCGCGCCGCGGCTCGCCCTGGCGCCGGGGCTCGCCATCGTCGTCACTGTGCTGGGGCTGAACCTACTTGGCGACGGGCTGCGCGACCTGGCAGACCCGCGCCTCGCCCGGGAGCGGTGAGATGGGACTGCTGGCCGTCGACAGCCTGTCGATGCAGATCCACCGAATCCCCATCCTCCACGAGGTCTCGCTGGCGGTCTCGCCTGGCGAGGTGGTGGGGCTGGTCGGTGAGTCGGGGTCCGGCAAGTCTATGACGGCGCTGGCGGTGATGCGTCTGCTGCCGCGCGGGGCGCGGGTGCAGGGCGGCATCAGGCTGGAGGACGCAGACCTGTTGGCCGAAAGCGAGCGCGGCATGTGCGCCCGCCGGGGACGGCAGGTCGGCATGGTGTTCCAGGAGCCGATGACGGCGCTGAACCCGCTGCAGACCATCGGCGCCCAGGTGGCGGAAGGCTTCCGGCTGCATCTGGGCCTCGGCGCCCGCGATGCGGCCGAGCGGGCGGCTGCGGTGCTGGAGCGGGTCGGCCTGCCGCCGTCAAAGGTTGCGCTGGATCGCTATCCGCACGAGTTGTCGGGCGGACAACGGCAGCGCGTCGTCATCGCCATGGCGGTGGCGCTGCAGCCCCGCCTGATCATCGCCGACGAACCGACGACGGCGCTGGATGTGACCACCCAGGCGCAGATCCTCGGCCTGCTGCGCGAACTGGTGGCGGAGACCGGCGCCGGGCTGCTGCTGATCACCCACGACCTCGCAGTCGTCGGCGCCATGGCGGACCGCATCGTCGTGATGCGGCGCGGCGCGGTGGTGGAGGAAGGCGCCGCCGCCGGGTTCCGGCAGGGCCTGACCCATCCGTATTCACGCGCCCTGATGGCGGCGTCGGCGCATGTTCCGGCACGGATCGCGCCTCCTGACGACGCGCCGACGCTGCTGAATGTCGAGGGTCTGGTCCGGTCCTACCGTTTGCCGCGGGCAACGCCCTTCGGTCCGGCGCGCGAGCACCGGGCGGTGGACGGGGTCGACCTGGTCGTGCGGCGCGGCGAGAGCGTCGGACTGGTTGGCGAGTCGGGGTGCGGCAAGTCAACGCTGGCGCGGGCTGTGCTGGCGCTGGAGCCGCCGCAGGCCGGTGCCATCCGGCTGGACGGGGCGGATGCTACAGGGCTGACTGGCTCGGCGCTCGCGGCCTTCCGCCGGCGCGTGCAGATGGTGTTCCAGGATCCTTACGGGTCGTTCGATCCGCGCCACACGGCGGGCCGGATTGTCGCCGAGCCGCTGCATCTCGTGCCGGTCCGGCTCGATGCGAACACCCGGATCGAACAGGTGGAAGCGGCGCTGACCGAGGTCGGGCTGGCGCCCGCCGATGCGGACAAGTATCCGCATGAATTCTCCGGCGGGCAGCGCCAGCGGCTCGCCATCGCGCGGGCGCTGATCACCCGGCCGGAGCTGATCGTGCTGGACGAGCCGGTGTCGGCCCTCGACGTCTCGATCCGCGCGCAGGTGCTGGACCTGCTGGCTTCGCTGCAGGCGCGGCTCGGCCTGTCCTACCTGTTCATCTCGCACGATCTCGGCGTGGTCCGCGCCATCACCGACAGGGTCGCGGTGATGCGGGCCGGCCGCATTGTCGAGGAAGGACCGACCGCGCGGGTGCTGGTCGATCCGCAGCACCCCTACACGCGCGAACTGGTCGAGGCGGCGCTGCACCTCGACCGTGTCGTTGCGAGCCGGGTGACACAGGCCTGAGCCTCATCACTGCAATGATGCGGGGCGGTGGCCGGGCACTTTGCGGCGAAGCGGATGAGCCCGACGCCCCGGGGCGTCGGGCAGCTTTGCCGCTCAGTTCTTCCAGGACACGCCGGTCAGGTCGTTGCCGGGGATCGGTGCATTGTCCCACAGCCCCTCGAGCTTGGCGTTCCAGACGCCGCTCTTGGGCAGCACATACATGAAGACGTTGACGGCATCGTCGGCGAGCATGCGCTGCGCCTTGCCAAGCAGCTCGTTGCGCTTGCCAGCGTCATTGGTGGCGGACAGCTCCGCGTAGAGGGCTCGGTAGGCTGGTGACTTGTAGTCGAAGTAATAGTCGTCGCGCGCATAGATATCGAGGTCCATGGGCTCGACATGAGCGATGATGGTGAGGTCGTAGTTGCGCTGCTTGAACACGTCCGACAGCCACTGCGCCCATTCCATCGGCACGATCTCGACGTCGAGACCGACCTTCTTCAGCTGCGAGGCGACGATCTCGCCGGAGCGGCGGGCATATTCGGGCGGCGGCAGGACGAGGCGCAGCTTGGTGCCGGGCGCGACGCCGGCCTCCTTCAGCAGCGCCTGCGCCTTGGCGGGGTCATACGCAGACTGGCCGGTGAGGTCGACATAGGCCGGGTTGTGCGGCGGCATGTGCGAGCCGATCGGCTTGGCGATGCCGTAGAGCGCGCCGTCGATCACCGCCTTGCGGTCGACCGCGTGGGAGATGGCGCGGCGCACGCGCACATCGTCGAGCGGCTTGCGGCCATTGTTCATGGCGACGATCGTCTCGCCCTCGGTGGTGCCGACGACCACCTTGAAGCGGGGGTCGGCGCGGAACTGGTCGAGATTCTCGGGCGCCGGATAGATCGGGAAGGCGTCCACATCGCCGGCCATCAGCGCGGCGAAGGAGGCGGCGCTGTCGCCGATGATCTTGAATGTCGCCTTGTCAAGTTTGGCGGGCGTGCCCCAATAGGTCGGGTTGCGGACGAGGTCGAGGCTGGCGCCCTTGGCCCAGCGTTCGAAGCGGAACGGCCCGGTGCCGACCGGCTTTGCCTTGGCATCCGCCAGGCTCGTCGGCGAGAGGATGACGGCAGCCGGCCAGCCGAGGCCGAACAGGAACCAGAGCTTCCAGGCCTGGTCGAGGAACAGGCACAATAGCGCAATGGCCAGCCCGAACCGCAGGGCGCCCCATCTCTGAAACAAATGTTTCACTTTCTGTCGTGCTCCGTCACGGCGCCTTCGCAGCGCAGGCACAGATGGGGATGCGCCGCGCTCTTGCCAACCTCGGGCAGGATCTTCCAGCAGCGCGCGCACTTCGCTCCGTCCGCCTTTGCAAAGGAGACGGTCGCGCCCTGCACATCCTCGATCCGGAAGGCCCCTTCGGGTGCCACGCCGGTGGATA
>JBMOJG010000173.1:0-6553 GCA_049316925.1 Alsobacter sp.
ATTGCGACATCAGCGTCCGAAAACGCGCCGGAGCGAACCATGAAGGCCTTGGCTGCGCCGCCCTCCTCGGCCGGGCAGCCATAGTAGCGGACACGCCCGGGCGTCCCGGTCTCGGCCAGCCAGTCCCGCACCGCGACCGCTGCCAGCATGGCGGCAGAGCCCAGCAGATTGTGGCCGCAGCCATGGCCGTGGCCGCCGGTCTCGACAGGCCTGTGCTCGGCAACTCCGGCCTCCTGGCTCAGCCCCGGAAGTGCGTCATACTCGCCCAGGAAGGCGATGACCGGACCGCCCTCCCCGGCCTCGCCAATGACGGCTGTCGGAATGCCGCCGACCGCCTCGGTGACGGCAAAGCCCTGCCGGCGCAGCTCGGCGGTGTGCTCGGCGCAGGACCGCTCCTCCGTGTAGCAGACCTCGGGCATCGCCCAGACCCGGTCGCTGAGCGCCACGAGTTCGTCCCGATGCGCGTCGACTGCGCGCCATACGCCGCTGCGATTGTCCATCTGCCTGTGCCCTGCTGTGCCAACTGCCCGGCTGGACCGGGCGCCCGGGTTCGCCAGGCATCGGCACGCTAGAACAGCCGTCCCGGCAGCGCCAGACCGCTCAATCGGCGGGCTCGATCCCTGCGGCCTTGACGAGGTCGGTCCATTTGGTGACCTCGCGCGTCGTGAAGGCGGTGAAGTCCGCCGCGCTCTTGGGGGTCGCCTCGATGCCCAGCGCCGAGAACCGGGCCGTCACCTCGGGCATCACCAGGACGGCATTGATCTCGCGGTTGAGCCGCTCGACCACGGGCGCGGGCGTGCCGGCGGGTGCGAAGAGACCCGTCCAGGATGCAAGGTCGAAGCCCTTCACCCCGGCCTCGTCGATGGTCGGCAGCTCCGGTGCCAGCGCGCTGCGCTGCAGGGTCGTCACGGCGATGGCCCGCAGGCTGCCGTCCTTGACCAGTGCGATCGAGGTCGACATGTCGGCGAACATCATCGACACCCGGCCGCCGACGACGTCGGTCAAGGCCGGCGGGTTGCTGCGATAGGGGACCTTGAGCAGCGAAATTCCGGCTCCCCGGGCGAAGGTTTCGGCCATCACCTGGCTGGTCGAACTGCCGGCCGCATAGGTCAGTTCACCGGGCTTGGCCTTGGCATAGGCGACCAGGTCGGCGACGGAGCGGATCGGCAGCTGCGGATTGACGACAAGGAAGTAGTTGAAGACACCGGTATGGGCGACGGGGGCGAAGTCCTTCACCGGGTCATAAGTGATCTTGCGGTAGAGGGCGCTGTTCGACCCGTGGGTCGAATTGGTTCCCAGCAGCAGCGTATAGCCATTCGGCTCCGAGCGCGCGACCGCCGTGGACGCAATCGCACCGGTCACGCCCACCCGGTTCTCCACCACGACAGACTGCCCCAGCCGCGGTCCGAGATGCTGGCCCAGAATGCGCGCCGCGGTATCGCTGCCGCTGCCGGCGGCAAACGGAACGACGATCGTCACCATACGGTTCGGGAAGTCCTGGGCCGTTGCCGGGCCGGCCGCTGACAGCATGGCAATCGTCGGAATGGCCAGGACCACGGCCGCCTGAAACCAGCGCCTCGCTGCGTCGAGCATTGCAATCCCTCCCGCCGGGATCCGCCGCCCGGCGGGCTGACGCGGCCACCTGAAATGGTATAGCTTTTTATAAGGCTGTCCTTTTGCGGCGTCCACCGGCGCCTGGGAGGGGCGGCACCACAAGGCAAAGACACCGACCGGCCGCCGTCAAACTTGCCGCGCCGTCAGGTGCGGATCGCCTCAGACGGCGAGCCTGACGGGTATTGGGTCACGCTCCGCCGGGGTTTCGGCCCTGCCGATCCGATCGAGCAGCAGCGAGAGCTCACGAATGGCCGCCTCGGTCTCGAGAATGCTCGACGATCCACCTGGCCCCAAGCGGCCACGTTCGCTTTCGAGTATCGCCAGAAAGCTCGTCAAGGCCTGTCGACGCTCTTCGGCCCACATGACGAGGTTGGCAACGGCTTCTGCGTTCATTACGGGTCCGGACAGCGGGGGAAACTGCCGGCATCGTGAAGGGGAAACCTTACCCGAGTGCAAACCCTTCGCCGCACGGGCATCCACCATGCACGGCGGCAAAGAGGCAAGGCGCGCCTTGCAGGCCCAATGCGCACCCCCGATATGCACACCGCGGGTCAAGGAATGGAGACATCCGATGCGATTGAGACGTACGACCCTGGCAATAACCCTTGCTGCGGCTGGTCTTTCAGCAACGCTGGCCTCTGCGGTGCGTGCGGAGCCACGCGACAGCGGACCCGCAGGCGGCTCGTTCATGAGCTCCTACACGCAGCCACCGGTGGTGTCGCCGCCGCCCGGCGCACGTCCGGCCGCGCCGCCGCGTTCGGCAAAGGTGAAACCGCGCGGACAACGCTGAGCCGCGGCGCGCAACTGACGGGGCGTGGCCGGCGGTGGGTGCCGCCGCTGCCACGGTTTCTTCAAGACGCCGACGGCTTGGCTCCGTACATATAGACGCAGGGAAACACGATGGACCTGAGGCCGGTGCAGATCATCAGGTCAACCGCCCATTTCTTGCTGCTGTAGAGCCGGCGATAGTAGGAATCCGAGACCTCCGCCGGGACGCCTGCAAAGTTCCGCCGACACAACTCGGCCAACTCGGCTGCGGTAAAGCCGGCATGCGCGCCAGCCTCGTTGCTCCACTTGCCGGCCAGCCTCATGCGCAGATCACCAAGGTTCCAGCGGATCTTGTTCGCCAGCGACGTCGACGAGCCAAGATATCCCAGCAGGCGCGCCTTGTTGGGGGTTCCCACCAGATAGTACCCACCCGGCCGCAGCACGCGGTTCATCTCGGCCAGACACAGGTCAGGATTGGGGATGTGCTCCAGGGCATGGAACGAGAACACAAGGTCGAAGGACGCAGCGGGAAAGTCGAGTTTGCGCGCATCCATACCGACGAGCGTGGCCGGAGCGGCAGCACGCGGATCGAACCCCGCAGTGTCAAGGTCGATGCCGACCGTTCGCGCCTCGAAATGACGGGCAAGAATGCCTGCTTCGAGCCCTGACCCGCAGCCGACAACGAGAATGTCCCGCGGCGCCGACCGCGTGGCGACGGAAAGAAGCTCGACAAGCACGGATGACTTGCGCGCATGCTGGAGATCGATTTCGGCGTCCATTGCTGGCTCCCACGTCAGGATCTGGCAGGAACCATTTGATTGATGTTGAGCGCCAGGTCACCCGGGGTCTTAAAATCAAGTTAAATTTGTCTACAATACAGGCCATTATTCCTATTGATTGCCCCCTTGCGGGAACGGTCTAAGGATGCGGACCGGGGGCTCCGGACGCATCGGCGTGATTGTCTCCCATGATTTGCTGGCAGATCATGGAGCCTCATGATGGTGCTGCTGGCATTGATGGGCAGGCCGCGCAAGGAATGAGCCGGGACAGCCACCATGAAGATCGCCATCCTCGACGACTATTTCGACACGCTGCGCACCCTGCCCTGCTTTGCGCGCCTCTCCGGACACGACGTGACAGTGTTCACGGACCACGTCCAGGATACCGACGCACTGGTCGCCCGGCTGGCGGATCAGGACGCGCTGGTGCTGATCCGCGAACGCACGAAGATCACCGGCGCACTCCTTGATCGCCTGCCGCGGTTGCGGCTGATCAGCCAGCGCAGCGTCTATCCGCATGTCGATGTTCCGGCCTGCACGCGCAACGGCATCATCCTGTCGTCGGACCAGCATCCCGGAACGCCGTCCTATGCGGCCGCTGAACTGACCTGGGCTCTGGTGCTGGCGGCAGCGCGCGACATTCCCCGACAGGCCGAAGCGCTCCGTGCGGGCCGCTGGCAGATGGGCGTCGGCCAGACGCTGCGCGGCAAGACCCTGGGCATCTTCGGCTATGGCCGGATTGGCCGGGCGGTGGCCGGCTACGGCGCGGCCTTCGGCATGAATATCCTCGTCTGGAGCAGCGCGACGACCCGCGACAGGGCGCGCGCGGAAGGCATGACCGTAGCCGACAGCAAGGAGGCGTTCTTTGCCGAGAGCGATGTCCTGTCGCTGCACCTGCGGCTCGTTCCCGCAACCCGCGGCATCGTAACGGCGGACGATCTGGCACGGATGAAGCCGTCGTCCATCCTCGTCAACACCAGCCGCGCGCCGCTGATCGAACCGGGCGCGCTCGTCTCTGCCTTGCAGATGGGGCGTCCCGGCCAGGCCGCCGTCGACGTGTTCGAGGAGGAGCCGATGACCAATCCGGCCCACCCGCTGCTCACCCTCCCCAACGCGATCTGTACACCGCATATCGGCTACGTGTCGCGCGACGAGTACGAGATCCAGTACGCCGACGTCTTTGACCAGGTTGTCGCCTTTGCGGCCGGCACCCCGATCAATGTCATCAACCCCGATGTCCTGCCGGCCGCCCTCGCCCGCGGCCCTGTCTGAACCGCTTGCTCACTGCAACTCTCGACAAGGCCATCATGGTGCCGCCTTCCTTCGTCTCAATCGCGCGGATGAACGCAACCGGACGGGTCTGATGATGAAGCAGAGATCTCTGCAGAACCTGAGGCCGGCGGCGCATTGGCTCGCTGCGGCATGGGTGTTGATGGTCGCCCTTGTCTCCCCGACATTGGCTCGCGGCCCTGTCCCGATTGATCGGGACCGCACGCAAATCCGCTTCAGCATCGATGCGATCGGCTGGCCGACGACCCGGGGCACGTTCCGCTCCTTCTCGGGGCGTATTGCAGTCGATATCGACAACCCGTCGCGCAGCGACGTCCGCTTCGAGGTGGCATCCGGCTCGATCGACACCGGATCGGCCACGCTCGACGACTACATCAAGGGCGCGGCATTTCTGAATGCCGCCCGGTTCCCGACCATCAGTTTCGTGTCGACCGACGTCTCGAAGCTGGATGACCGCACGGCGCGCATCGAGGGGGACATGACACTGCTGGGTGTCACACGCCCGGTCGCGCTGACGGTGGTCGTCCAGCGCATGGCCGGCGCACGCGTCGGCCTCGCCGCAAGCGGCATCATCCGCCGGTCGCAGTTCGGGATGGTGTCGGGACAGCCCTTGATCCTCGACGACATCAACCTGACCGTGACCACGGAGACCATCGCGCCTTGAAACCCTCGCCAACGGGAGTGGGCTGGCGCTCCAGTGCCACGCGGTGGGGTCGGGGCACGATCCTGCTGCACTGGACCGTCGCGGCACTCGTGCTCGCAATGCTCGGCCTCGGCCTCGTGATGGTACACGCGATAGCCGATCCGGGCCGGCGCTTCGAGCTCTACCAGACCCACAAGAGCCTTGGCTTCGTGGTGCTGGCCTTCTGCCTTGTTCGCATTGGCTGGCGCGTCGTCGATCCCAGACCCGCAGGCCTCGGGCAACGCGGTCTGCTGCGGCACGCTGCGCGGGCCACGCATCTCGCGCTCTATGCCGTCCCCCTGGCGCTTGTCGCCACGGGCTGCCTGGCCGTGTCAGCGTCTCCCATTCCGCTGCCGACCGCTGTTTTCGGACTGGTTACCGTTCCAAACCTCACCGGTCCGGATGTCGCGACCTACCTCGGTGCCCGCTCCGCCCATCGACTTCTGGCATGGAGTGTGGGCGGACTAGTCCTGGTGCACACGCTTGCAGGCTTGTTGCATCATGGCGTCGCCGGCGACGACACGCTCAGAAGGATGCTCGGGCTCGGTCTACGAGGAGCAAGCAAATCAGGCAAACGCACCGGGCAGCGGGCTCAGGATCTCACATCGCGATCCTGACCCATTCGGCTGCGGACTGGCGTCAGAAATGGACGCCAAAACCCATGAACACGCCGTGCAGCGTCGTATTGTAGGTGAACCCGCCCTTCTTGTAGTCGGTATAGAGCGCCCGGTAGCCGATCGATGTGGAGATCGTCTCCGTCCACTTGTAGCCAACCGTCAGCAGGCCCTGCGACGTCAGGTCTGATCCCACGCCGAAACCGCCGACATCGGCGACGGCATTCACGAACCAGTTCTTGTCGATGGCATACTGGACGGAGAGACCAACGACAGGGTCGAGCCATTCCTTGGTCGCAGAAGCGGACCGGTCGAAGATCGGCAGGACGCCATAATGGGCGATATCGGCCGTAATCCGCTGGCCACGGACGCCGGCGATCACCCGCATGTCGAGATTCGGAGTACCGACGGGCAGCCGGTAGCCCACGTAGCCGCTCAGCATGCCGAGCGTCTGGTCGTACTCAAGCTGCCCGCCGAAGCGGTTGGTGCGCTTGGCGCCGACCTTGGACCACATCACGTCGCCGAGGAACATCCAGGTCTCGTTCTTGGCCAGAAAGGCGCCCATGAACGCGCCCTTGAGATGCTTCAGCAGATCGCCGAAGTCCACGCTCACGCCAATCGGCTGGCGATAGCGGATCCCGATGTCGCCATCGAGGGCGGTGGCCCAGCCATAGAGCGTCGCCTGGAACTGCCAGGACGGCATGGTGGTGACCGGCGGCATGGCGGAGACACGCGGCGGGAGATCGGCGGCTGCGACAGGACCGGCGAGCATGACCGTGGTCAGAACCGCCGCAAGGGTTCCAACA
>JBMOJG010000174.1:0-6545 GCA_049316925.1 Alsobacter sp.
GATGCCGCCGACCGAACTCGCGCCAGTGCGGCAGGAACACTATTCCTGGCCGAAATGGGGGCAGTGGTTCGAGACCCAGGGGCGCTCCGGCGAGGAGCCGGACAGTGTCATGCCGCGTCGCCTGGTCAACCTCTACAATGCCTGGCTGCGGACCAGCGACACGGCTGAAAGTACCCGCATCTGGACCGAGATGCTGGCGCTGAACGCCGAATACCAATTCACCATCGGAACCGTCGGCGGCGAGATGCAGCCGATCGTCCGTGCGGGCACGATCCGCAACATCCCCGACAAGGGGCTCTATTCGTGGGAGCCCACCGCGCTGCTCGGCGTCTATCGCGTCGAGGAATTCTGGTTCGACCGGTGAGGCCGCGCTGATGGCGATCCTGATCTACATCGCGCGCCGCGCCGTCACCATGGCGCTGACGCTGCTGGCCATCTCGGCGCTGGTGTTCTTCATCATCAAGCTGCCGCCAGGCGACTTCCTGACCAACCAGATCGCCGAACTGCAGGCACAGGGCGATCCGTCGGCCGCCGCCAAGGCGGAGTTCCTGCGCGCCCAGTATGCCCTCGACCGGCCGATCTGGGAGCAGTACCTGATCTGGATGGGGCTGTGGTCGGGCCCCAACGGCATTTCCGGCCTGCTGCAGGGTGACTGGGGCTGGTCGTTCGAGTTCCAGCGCCCGGTCAACGAGGTCGTCGGCGGCGCCCTGGCGCTGACGCTGGTGGTCAACCTCGCCGTGGTGGTGTTCGTCCACCTGATTGCCATCCCGATCGCGATCTATTCGGCGACACGGCAGTACTCGCTCGGCGACTACGTGGCGACCTTCATCGGCTATATCGGGCTGGCGACGCCGAACTTCCTGCTGGCGCTGATCCTGCTGTTCTACCTCAACCGCTGGTTCGGCATCTCGATCGGCGGCCTGATGGATCCGCGCTACATGAACGAACCGATGTCGAGCGCCAAGATGTCGTCGATCCTGTCGCACCTGATCGCCCCCGTCATCGTCATCGGGCTTTCGGGAACGGCGGCCATGATCCGACGCATGCGCGCCAACCTGCTCGACGAGTTGCAGAAGCAATATACCGTCACCGCCCGGGCCAAGGGCATGCGGCCGCTCCCGGCGCTGCTGAAATACCCGTTTCGCATGGCGCTGAACCCGTTCGTCGCCGACATCGGCAATCTCCTGCCCCACCTCGTCTCGGGCTCGGTGCTGGTGTCGCTGGTGCTGAGCCTGCCGACCGTGGGGCCGGTGCTGCTGCAGGCGCTGAAGACGCAGGACCAGTACCTCGCCGGATTCATCCTGATGTTCGTGGCGGTGCTGACCGTCGTCGGCATGCTGATTTCGGACCTGCTGCTGGCGACGCTCGACCCGCGCATCCGCTTCGGCAAGCGGGGCTGATCCGATGACCGTGATGCCGACCTCCCCGATCACCCACGACCCGCTGGCGCCCGGCCACTACGTCAACCCGGCGCCGTTCGATCCGGTCGTGTCGGAGGCCATGTCGGCCTCCGAGGAGAAATTCTACCGCGCCTCGGCCATGCGGCTGATCTGGTGGAAGTTCCGTCGCCACAAGGTGGCGGTGGTGTCGGCCGCTTTCCTGCTCGGCCTTTACCTGATGCTGCCCTTCGTCGAGGCGGTGGCGCCCTACGGGCTGACCCAGCGCCACAGTGACCACCTTCTGGCCCCGCCGCAGGGCGTCCACCTGATGCACGAGGGCCAGTTTGTCGGCCCGTTCGTCTATCCGTACACGTTCAAGTTCAACCTCGAGACGTTCAAGCGCGAGTATGTCGTCGACACCAGCAAGCCGCAGCCGCTGCGCTTCTTCTGCAGTGGCGAGCCCTACGAGATGCTGGGCTTCATCGAGGGCAATTTCCACCTGGTGTGCCCGCCCAAGGACGGGACCTTCTTCCTGATCGGCACCGACAGGCTCGGGCGTGACCTGTTCTCGCGCATCATCTTCGGGGCGCGGATCTCGCTCACGGTCGGCCTGCTCGGTATCGCGGTGTCGTTCATTATCGGCCTGACGCTCGGCGGTCTCGCCGGCTACATGGGTGGCTGGGTCGACGCGGCGGTGCAGCGCTCGATCGAGATCCTGCGCTCGCTGCCGGAGCTGCCCCTGTGGCTGGCGCTGTCCGCCGCCCTGCCGGCGAACTGGAGCCCGATCCTCGTCTTCTTCGCCATCACGATCATTCTCGGGCTGCTCGACTGGCCGGGCCTCGCCCGTGCGGTGCGCTCCAAGCTGCTGTCGCTGCGCGAGGAGGAGTTCGTGCGCGCTGCCGAGCTGATGGGGGCATCACGGGCCCGCATCATCGGTCACCATCTCGTGCCGAACTTCATGAGCCACCTGATCGCCAGCGCGACGCTGTCGATCCCCTCGATGATCCTCGGCGAAACCGCGCTGTCCTTCCTCGGCCTCGGGCTGCGGCCGCCCGTGACGAGCTGGGGCGTGCTGCTGAACGAGGCGCAGAATCTCGCCGCCGTGAACCTCTATCCGTGGTTGCTGGCCCCGATGGTGCCGGTGATCCTGGTGGTGCTCGCCTTCAACTTCATGGGCGACGGCCTGCGCGACGCGGCCGATCCCTACAGCTGAGACGGATGTCAGTGGCCCCGACAAGCCCGCACGGGCATGCGGGGCGTGCCGGTTGAGCCTGCCGTCACTCCGCGCTCAGTAGGCGTTTGTTTCGTAAATCGGGGCGACGGACTGCTTCCACGGCCCGTTGAAGAGCGCCAGCAGCCGATCGGCCTCGGTGCGGCCCTCTGCGACGATGCGGTCGAGCACGGCGAGGTGCACCGTCTCGTCGCGGCCGGATGCATCGCGGCGGGCGCGACGGCGCAGCCCCTCATGCGCCAGCGCCAGCACCTGCACGGCGACCGCGCGCAGCGCTTCGCCGCGGAAAGGGGCCGCCAGGCCGAGACGGGGAACCACGTCGCGCAGCGCCTGACGCTCGGCGGCGCTCCAGTCCCGCACCAGCTGCCAGGCCTGGTCGAGCACGCCGTCGTCATACAGCAGGCCGACCCAGAAGGCGGGCAGTGCCGCCAGCATCGACCGTGGCCCGGCATCGGCGCCGCGCATCTCCAGGTAGCGCTTCAGCCGCACTTCGGGAAACAGGGTCGAGAGGTGGTTGGCCCAGTCCGACAGTGTGGCGCGCTCGCCGGGCAGCTGCGGCAGCCGACCGGTCAGAAGATCGCGGAACGAGGCTCCCGCCACGTCGTGGTAGTGGTCGCCACGCTTGACGAAATACATCGGCACGTCCAGCGCATAGTCGACATAGCGCTCGAACCCCATCCCGTCCTCGAAGGCAAACGGGATCATGCCGGAGCGGTTGTTGTCGGTGTCGCGCCAGATCTCGGACCGGGCCGACAGGAAGCCGCTCGGCGCGCCCTCGACGAAGGGCGAGTTGGCGAACAGCGCCGTGGCCACGGGCTGCAGGGCGAGCGACACGCGCAGCTTGCGCACCATGTCGGCCTCGCTGGCGAAGTCGAGGTTCACCTGCACGGTCGAGGTGCGGAACATCATGTCGAGGCCACGGCTGCCGACCTTGGGCATGTAGCGCGCCATGATGGCGTAGCGCTGCTTCGGCATCACCGGCGTCTGCGCGCGCGTCCATTCCGGGCTGTGGCCGAGCCCGAGCCAGGTGATGCCCAGCGGCGCAGCGACGGCCTTGACGGCCTCGAGATGGGCCGCAGTCTCGGCGTCGGTCTGGTGCAGGGTTTCGACGGGCGCCCCCGATAGCTCGAACTGGCCGCCGGGCTCCAGCGAGATCGCGCCCATGCCGTGCGGATCGAACAGGCCGATCGGACGGTCGCCCTCGAGGATCGGCTCCCAGCCGGTGCGCGCCGCCAGACCGTCAAGCACGGCGCGGATGCCGCGCGCACCCTCGTAGGGGACCGGAGACCGGTCGGCCCTGTAGAAGCCAAATTTCTCATGCTCGGTGCCGATGCGGAACTCGGCCGGCGGCTTTGGGCCCTTGTCGAACCAGGCGACGAGTTCATCGCGGCTCTCGATCGGTGTCGGATCAGACTGGTCGCGGGCCATGTGTCTTCCCCGGGCAGCTCCGGACAGCAGGCGATCCGGACGAAAAACCCGCCACGGGGCGGGTCGCGGTCAGTCATAGAGGCCGCCGCCCCGACAGGCAATCGCACTCCCGCATTGCACAAACGCACAATGCATAAAGCGCAAGCTGGGCAGAAAGCGCAAACTGGCCGGTTCAGCCCGGGCGCCAGTCGCCGCGTGCGGCCTGCAGCAGCGCCAGGGCTGCCACCGCGGCGGTGTCGGCGCGCAGGATGCGCGGCCCGAGCGACAGCCGGACCAGAAGTGGCATGCGCAGCAGGCGCTCGCGCTCGGGCGGGGCGAACCCACCCTCCGGACCAATCAGGAGCCCCAGCGGCCCCGCAGGCGCCGCCGCCAGCGCAGCCAGCGGATCGGCCAGCGGAGCGTCCTCGTCGCAGAACACGAGAACGCGGCCCGGCTCCCAGGCGTCGAGCAGGGCGTCGAGCCGCACTTCGGCGGCCACGTCCGGCACCGACAGGATGCCGCACTGCTCGGCCGCCTCCACCACATTGGCCTGCATGCGCTCGCGGTTGACGCGCGACACCTGGGTGTGGCGGGTGATCACCGGGACGAGCCGGCAGACCCCCATCTCGACCGCCTTCTGGACCATGTAGTCGAGCCGCGCGTGCTTCAGGGGGGCGAAGCCCAGCAGCAGGTCGCGCGGCACCGGCTGCGGACGCGTGCACGCACCGGCGAGCAGCCGTGCGGCCTTGCGGCTTCCGGGCACCAGCCGGCACAGCCACTCGCCGTCGCGGCCGTTGAACAGCAGCAGGGGATCGCCCTCGCCAAGGCGCAGCACGTCGAGGACATAGTGCGAGGGCTCGCGCGGCAGGACGATCTCGACGTCTTCGGCAAGATCATCGACGACGAACAGGCGCTGGGCGCGAAAATCGTAGCTGGCCACCGAACACCTCCTGATTCAGGCTGATAGCATCTCACGATGGTGTGCGGGACCCAGGCCGTCAGCCGAGGGTCGTCATGTCCCGGCAGTGTCGGGCGCCCTGTGCCGGATTTCGGCCGCTTTTGCGTGCGACCCCACCGCCCTGCATGCTGCGGATTGCCTAGTCCGGCGCGAGGCTGGTATGCAGAAACGCTGGGCTTACGGGGACGCGGGATGGCACGGGCAGCAAGACTGGGCGGACGTTCGGCGCTGGCGGGCACAGCGCTGGCCATTGCGATGACGGTGACACTTGGGGCAGGTCAGGCAGCGGCCCAGGCCAACGACTGCGCGGCCGCGGGTCCGATGATGATCGAACGCCAGAAGCTGATGCAGCGCATCGAGGGCTTCCGCAAGAAGCGGCCGTCCGCCGTAGAGGCCTGCAACGTCTTCACGTCACTCTCTGGCAATGGCAGCCGGCTGATTCCGTGGGTCGAGACCAATGGCGCATGGTGCCATGTGCCGCCGGAATTTCTGCCCAACCTGAAAGCCCAGCAGGAGCAGATGAGCAAGGTCAGGGGTCAGGCCTGCACCGCGGCGGTGCAGCAGAAGAAGCTCGAGGCCCAGGCGCGGCGCCAGCAGCAGGGCCAGAAGGCCCCCGGCCCGCTGGGTGGCGGCGACGAAATCGTCGGCGGCCCGATCCGCATGCCGCAAGGCGCCTTGTGAGCGAGCGCGCCGGGCCCGGGGACGCCCCGGTTCCCGACGCCGCCCCGGGGAATGTCGTCGACGCTCTCGCACCGGCCTCCTGGCGTCCGTATTTGCGGCTTGCCCGCATCGACAGGCCGGCCGGCTGGTGGCTGCTGCTGCTGCCGTGCTGGTGGTCGACCGCGCTGGCCGCCGCCGTCGCCGCCAAGGGCACGCCCAACCCGGTCTATCTGCTGCTGTTCATGATCGGCGCCATCGCGATGCGCGGCGCCGGCTGTACGTACAATGACATTGTCGACCGCGATCTCGACCGGCAGGTGGCCCGGACGCGGTCACGCCCGATTCCCTCCGGCCAGGTAACGACCCGGCAGGCCGCCATCTTTCTGGTGGCGCAGTGCCTGGTCGGCCTCGCCGTGCTGCTGTGCTTCAACGGATTTGCCATTGCGACGGGCTTTGCCTCGCTGGTGGTGGTGGCGATCTACCCATTCATGAAGCGGGTCACCTCGTGGCCGCAGGCGGTTTTGGGCCTGGCCTTCACGTGGGGCGGCCTGATGGGCTGGGCCGCCACCTTCGGGTCGCTCGCGCTGCCGGCTCTGCTGCTTTATGCCGGCGCCGTGTTCTGGACGATGGGGTACGACACGATCTACGCCATCCAGGACTTCGACGATGACGGCATTGCCGGCATCCGCTCGACCGCGCGCCTGTTTGGCGACAGCAGCCGGCTGGCCATCGGTCTGTTCTATGCCCTTGCCGTTGTGGCGATCGGCGGAGCGGTGATGACCGCCGATCTCGGGCTGGCGGCCTGGCTGGGTGTCGCCGCCTTTGCCGCCCATCTGGGATGGCAGGTCGGCAAGGTCAGGCTCGACGACAAGCGCGGCGCGCTGCGGCTGTTCAGGGCCAATCGCGACGC
>JBMOJG010000175.1:0-6519 GCA_049316925.1 Alsobacter sp.
TCGGGTATTGCGGCGCGCCGAACGGGCAGGCGTAGAAGCAGTAGCCGCAGCCGATGCACAGGTCCTTGGAGTGCAGCACCACGCCATCGGCGGTGGTGAGGAAGCAGTCCACGGGGCACACGGCGGCGCAGGGCGCATCCGTGCAGTGCATGCAGGCCATGGAGACCGAGCGTTCACCGGGCTTGCCGTCGTTGATCGTGACGACGCGGCGCCGGTTGATGCCCCACGGCACCTCGTGCTCGTTCTTGCAGGCGGTGACGCAGGCGTTGCATTCGATGCAACGGTCGGCGTCGCAGAGGAACTTAAGGCGAGCCATTGTCTATCCCCCTCAGGCGGCGCTGATCTGGCAGAGCGTGACCTTGGTTTCCTGCATGCCGGTCACCGGGTCATATCCGTAGGTCGTGATCGTGTTGACGCTTTCGCCCAGCACGATCGGGTCGGTTCCCTTTGGGTAGTTGGCCCGCTGGTCGACGCCCTGGAACCAGCCGCCGAAGTGGAACGGCATGAAGGCCACCCCCTTGGCGACACGCTCGGTGACCAGCGCCTTGACGCGGGCCTTCGAGCCGTACTGCGCGCCCGACACCCAGCACCAGCCGCCGTCGGTGATGCCGCGCGACTGGGCGTCGGCCGGGTTGATCTCGACGAACATGTCCTGCTGCAGTTCGGCGAGCCACTTGTTGGAGCGCGTCTCCTCGCCGCCGCCCTCGTATTCGACGAGGCGTCCGGAGGTGAGGATGATCGGGAACTCCTTGGCGACGTTCTTCTCGACGGCGGTCTTCTGCACGGTGGCGCCGATGTTCGGCATGCGCAGCTGGCGGCCGTCGGGCAGGGCCGGATATTTGGCAACGAGATCCGGACGGGCCGTGTAGATCGGCTCGCGGTGGATCGGCACCGGGTCGGGCAGGTTCCAGGCCACGGCGCGGGCCTTGCCGTTGCCGAAGGGGATGCAGCCATGCTCCAGCGCGACGCGCTGGATGCCGCCCGACAGGTCGATCGCCCAGCTCACCGCGTCCGGATTTGCGCCGCCAACGCGGGTGATGACCGCCATCTCGGTCTCGGTGAGGTCCTTGTCCCAGCCGAGCTTCTTCAGCACGCCGAGGGTGAACTCGGGGTAGCCGTCCTTGAGCTCTGAGCCCAGTGAGGCCGAGCCCTCGGCCAGCAGGGTGGCGCCCTGGTACTCGGTGCCGAAGCGGGCGCGGAAGGTGCCGCCGCCGTCCTTCACATGCTGGTTGGTGTTGTAAAGGATGTGGGTGCCGGGGTGCTTGAACTCCGGCGTGCCCCAGCACGGCCAGGGCAGGCCGTAATAGTCGCCCTTGTTGACGCCGCCGGCGGCGCGCAGGGTGACGAGGTCGAAGTCGCCCTGGTTGGCCATGTGCGCCTTCAGGCGCTCCGGTGACTGGCCGGTGTAACCGGTCGACCAGCCGCCGCGGTTGATCTCGCGCAGGACCGACTCGGCTTCCGGTTCGTCGCCGAACTTGCCCTTCACCAGGGTAAAGTTCTTGGCCAGCTTGTCGGCGAAGCCGAGCTTCTGGGCCAGCCGGTAGATCGCCGAATAGTCGTTGGCCGATTCGAAGATCGGCTCGACGACCTTCTCGCCCCACTGGATCGAGCGGTTGGAGGCGGTGCGCGATCCCGAGCACTCGAACTGGGTGCAGATCGGCAGCAAATAGGTGCCGTTGCGGCGTCCCGAGAGGGCCGCAAAGGTCGTCGGATGCGGGTCGGCGACCACCAGCAGCTCGAGCTTCTCGAGGCCCTTGGCGACCTCGGGCATGCGCGTCACGGTGTTGCCGCCGTGGCCGAAGATCACCATTCCCTTGACGTTGTCGCGCTGGTCGACCTGTTCGGCAGGCAGCAGCGCGGCATCGAACCACCGGGTCGTGGTGATGCCGGGGGTTTCCATGTTTTGCTTGCGGGTGCGGGCCGGACGCCCGGCCTTTGCTGGCACCTCGTCAAAGCGGGATTGCAGCCAGTCGTACTCGACCTCCCAGACGCGCGACCAGTGCCGCCACGCGCCCTCGACGAGGCCGTAGTAGAGCGGCAGGTTGGTGACATCGAGGCCCATGTCGGTCGCGCCCTGCACGTTGCAGTGACCACGGAAGATGTTGGCGCCGGTGCCGGCCGAGCCGACATTGCCGGTGGCGAGCAGCAGGATGCAGTAGGCCCGCACATTGGCGGTACCGACGGTCTTCTGCGTCGCGCCCATGCACCAGATCAGGGTCGAGGGCTTCTGCGTCGCGAAGGTCTGGGCGACGCGCTTGAGCTGCTCACCCGGCACGCCGGTGACGCGCTCGACCTCCTCGGGGGTCCACTTCTCGACCTCCTTGCGGATCTGGTCCATGCCGAACACGCGCTGGCGGATGAACTCCTTGTCCTCCCAGCCGTTCTGGAACACGTGCCAGAGGATGCCCCAGATGACCGGGATATCGGTGCCGGGACGGATGCGGACGAAATCGGTGGCGTGGGCGGCCGTGCGGGTGAAGCGCGGATCGATGACGATCAGGTTCGCCTTGTTGAGTTCCTTGCCCTCCAGCACGTGCTGCAGCGACACCGGATGCGCCTCGGCCGGGTTGCCGCCCATGATGATCATGGTCTTGGACTTGCGGATGTCGTTGTAGCTGTTGGTCATCGCACCGTAGCCCCACGTGTTGGCCACGCCGGCAACGGTCGTCGAATGGCAGATGCGCGCCTGATGGTCGACCGAGTTGGTCCCCCAGAGGGCTGCGAACTTGCGGAACAGATAGGCGCCCTCGTTCGACATCTTGGCCGAGCCGAGCAGGAACACGCTGTCGGCGCCTGAGCTCTCGCGCAGCGACGACATCTTGTCGCCGATCTCGCTGATCGCGGTATCCCAGGTGACGCGCTTCCACTCGCCGTCGACGAGCTTCATCGGATATTTCAGGCGACGGTCGCCATGCACCAGCTCGCGCACCGCCGCGCCCTTGGCGCAGTGCGAGCCACGGTTGATCGGGCTGTCCCAGGCTGGCTCCTGGCCGACCCACACGCCGTTCTGCACCTCGGCGATGACCGAGCAGCCGACCGAGCAGTGGGTGCAGATGTTCTTCACCCGCGTCACCGGCACGCCGGCCTTCATCGGGCCGGCCTCGGCGCGGCGCACCGCGCCCAGCGACAGCGACCCGACGGCCGCGAGGCCACCGGCGACCACGCCGGACCGGCGCAGGAAACTGCGGCGGTCGAGGGCACCGGTCGACAGGCCGGCGGCGATCCCCTGAAGCTTGCTGCGGCTCGCGTCGCCGCTCTTGCGCTTGATCAGCACGGGCTGTCCCCTCTCAGTAGCGGTTGACGCGGTAGAATGCCTTGACGTGCTCGCTCTCGCGATAGCGCGCCTTGCGCTTGTCGTCCTTCCAGGACGCGGCCTCGGCCGGCACGGCCGCCAGCGGCAGCGTCGCGGCTGCCGCGGCGGCGCCGGTGGCACCGAGGGTCAGGAACTGGCGGCGGTGAAGGGCTTTGGCCCCGTCGCGGTCGGTCATCGGTCGTCCTCCCAGGCGTCGTCAGTCGTCGAGATCGAAGGCGCGGGCCTCGATCTCCAGAAAGGTGCGGCCCACAGCGCCGACGCGCGCATAGAACGGAGCGTCGGTCACGGCCTCGAGATCGGCGAAGAACCGGCCGGCCCAGGGCTCGATGTGGCGCTCGAAGAAGTGCTTCTGCGCGGCCAGCCCGTCGCCGAACCGGCCGGCGGCGAGGCCGGCCATGATCTCGCACAGGATGGCGATGTGGTCCTCGGGCTCATGCACCGCCCCGGCGCGGACGATACCGAGCCGCGTCAGGTCCTCGCGGACGCGGGCCAGAGGGCGCTCATGGACAAAGCCTGTGAGATAATAGGAGGCGTAGGGCAGGAACTCACCGCGGCCGACGCCGACGAACAGCCGGAAGTACTCACGCGCGGCGGTCGTCGCATCGGTCTCGGTGGCGGCCTCGGCCAGCGCGATGTGGGTCAGGCCCAGCGGGCTCGGGTCGCCCGTAAGCCCGGCCACGGCCGAGAGCGTGTCCGCCCCCGGCTCCCGACCGAGCAGCACCGCGAGGAGGCCGTACTGGTGGGCGCGGGCGATATCGGCATCGTCGGGCTGGGTGACGACGTCGGAGGTCGGGCCCTCGCGGTGCGCATCGTCGGATGGCGGATACAGGTCAGGGCGAAGGATGGTACGCGACACGCCGGTGATGGTCTCGATCGCAAGCACGCGGTCAGCCGGCACGCGCCGCCAGGCCGAGACGGCCGGCTGCGAGATGCCAAGATCGCGTGCAAGCACGACGACCCCGCCCGCGACGCGCAAGGCTGTTTCGAGACCTTGGTCCCGCATCCCGTGGCTGTCCCCCGAGGCTGATGGCTCTTTGCGGCCGAACGGCTCGCGCATGGCGCCTTACCAAACCGTCACATAAGCAGACGTTATGCCCTGATTTGAATGAATTGCAAGACCGGTGTCAGGCAGGCAGGGCGCCGCCATGCCGACGGGGCCCTGCTGGCGGCGCCTCGGCTGCGTCCGACGCCTCCGAGGAGCCGTTCAGGTTGACTGAAAACGGTTGCAAATCATAGGCCTGACCGATGTCGACCAGGTGGTGCGACATGTCAGGGCGATGGCCGGAACTGTCACCCTGCGGCCGCAGGTCGCGGTCCGGGGTCGGCTCGTTGGCGGACTGCAGCGACGCCGTGTCGGCGGGCAGGAACGGTGTCGCCGCGTCAGGCGTAGCCGCCGCTGCAGCCGGTGTGTCGTGCTCCGCATGCGGTTCCGTCTCCGGCGTCCCCTCCGGGGCCAGCTCCTGCGCCGCCTCGGGGTCCGGCCGGTCAAACAGGTCGGCGATCATCCGCGCGACGTCGTCGGCAGGGCCGAGCGGCCCGTTGCCGGGGACGCCGTCGGGCGTGTTCCAGTCATACGCATAGTCGACCGCCTCAGAGACAAAGTCGCGGATGGCCGGGTCGATCGCCCACATGCGGCGCAGCGCGGCGGCGCGCAGCGGCTCGGGGACAGCCGGGTGCATGAACATCGAGATGTCGGTTGAGGCGGAGATCTCCTCGAGCGACGGCAGCGGCGGCATCTCCGGCAGTGCGGCGCCGGCGTCGCGGTCCTCCTGGGGGATCGTCGCTGCGTCCTGAGCCGCCGGATCGTTCTCTCCGGGCACAGGAGCTGACGCCGGATCTGCCGCGGCGCGCTTGCGCTGCGACCAACGGGTGAGAAAGCCCGACGTGTCGCTCATGTGTCGTCCTCCGTGGGCCGCGGCGGCGCGGACGGGCCGGGGCCTGGCCTGTAGCCGCCCTTGCGCGGATCGAGACGGTCGCGCTGGCGCTTGAAGAAGGGCCGCTCGACATGGTGCTCGGCGACGAAGGCGGTGATGATCTCGCGGATGGCGTCGGGCATCGACACCTGGTCGATATTCTCGCCGAAGCCCTCGGTCAGCCCCTCGCCCTCGTACGGATCGGCAGTGGCGACGGCCAGGCGCGGCCGGTCGCCGTCGGCGGCGAGCGCGATCCACAGTGCCGGCGCGCCAGACTGCAGATTGTCGCGGTAGTGGGACGTCTCGCCCGAATGCAGGCTGAGGCCGACAGCACCGCCATAGAAGGCCTCGTCGGTGCCGATGCGGCCGAGCGGAGTCCAGGGCGCCACCGGCGGTGCCGCCGGCAGCACGGACACGGCGTGCCAGGTCTCGGTCGCCCAGGCGCCGGATCCGGTCCGGCGGGCGACGACGACGCCGATCTCGATGTTGAGCACGGGCACGGGGGACCTCAGGAGCGCGGATCGAGGGGAAGGCCGGCAATCAGGTTCTGCGGCTTCAGCCGCAGCACCTTGTCGGCACCCTGCGCCATCAGGAGATACACCGGATGGCCGGCGAGGTCGCCCCGCACCGGCGCGTCGGCGCTGAACTCCAGCCGAAACAGCGCCAGCACCCGGTCCTGGTCGGCCGGTGGCAGCGTGCGCCCGTGCCACAGCGCGTCGCCAAGGCGGGTGGCCTCGGTATCAAGCCCCACATACCAGCGCCAGTCGGCGTCGCGCAGCGCCGCCAGCGGCGTCACCGTCGTGGTGATGCCGAGCAGGTGGCGGATCCAGGTCTCGATCACCCGCCCCAGTGCCTCGCGGGAGCGCGGGTCGCTGCCGAGGTTCAGCACCATCGTGTGGGCGTCCGAGCGGCTCCAGTAGCTCCAGGCATTGTCGGGCGTCAGGACGTCGAATTCGGTGACGGGCCCCTGCCCGAGCATGGCCATCAGCGGCGATTGGTGGGGGTCGGCCTCGCGCGCCTCGATCAGCTCGGCATCGGCGAGCAGCAGCTTGCCCTCGTGCAGGCTGGCGCGCTGCGGCCGGAAGAACAGCTCGGCAGCACGCAGCACATAGGGATCGGTGCAGCCATCGAGCGCATTGCGCAGGATCAGGTGCACCAGGTGCTGCAGGAACAAAGGCGGGACGCCGTGGGCACCGTCCCGCACAAGGCCCAGATAGGCCGCTTCGAGGCTCGGCGCGGCCAGCAGCCGGTCGCGGAAGCCGAGCATGAAGGTCCAGTTCTCGCGCGCATCCG
>JBMOJG010000176.1:0-6511 GCA_049316925.1 Alsobacter sp.
CCCGGCAATCCGCCCGGCAAGATCGAGGGCAGCCAGGAGGCTGTCCGGCCTGGCGATGCCCTTGCCGGCGATGTCGAACGCGGTGCCGTGATCGGGCGAGGTGCGCACGAAGGGCAGGCCGAGCGTGACGTTGACGCCATCGTCGAAGGCCAGCGTCTTGATCGGTATCAGGGCCTGGTCGTGATACATGCACAGTGCGACGTCATAGCGGGCGCGTGCCTGCGGATGGAACATGGTGTCGGCCGGCAGCGGGCCGCGCACGTCGAACCCCTCAGCTGCCAGGCGCGCGATGGCGGGCCGCACGACGGAGATCTCTTCGGTCCCGATGGCTCCGTCCTCGCCCGCATGCGGGTTGAGACCGGCAAAGGCCATCCGCGGCCGCGGCAGCCCGAACCGCGCGGTGAGGTCGCGGGCGACAATGCGTGCGGTCTCGACGATCAGGTCCTCCGTCAGGGCAGCCGGGACCTGCGCCAACGCAATGTGGATCGTCACCGGAACGACGGCCAGCACCGTCGACCACAGCATCATCACCGGACGGACCGGCTCCCCCCACAGGCGCTCGGCCAGCACACCCAGATACTCGGTGTGGCCTGGATGGGCGAAGCCCGCGGCATAGAGCACCGATTTGGCAATTGGGTTGGTAACCACGGCGCTGGCGCGGCCAGCCCGCACGAGCGCCACGGCACAGTCGATGGATGTCAGCGTCGAGCGGGCCGTTGCCGGATCAGGACGACCCGGCTCGACCGAAACGCCTTCCATGCCATCGAGCACCGGTAACCCCGTCGGAAAAGCGCTCGCGGCCTCCTCAGGCGCAACGACGACGATCGGCACCGTCAGGTTCAGCCGTCGCGCGGTCTCGCGAAGCAGTGCGGGATGGATCGCGGCAATGAACGGAGGGATGGCGCGGCCCGAGCGCGCAGTCCACGCGTGCAAAGCGAGTTCGGGCCCGATCCCGGCAGGATCACCCTGGGTCAGCACCAGCGGGGCGGACATGCGGGTTCCCCGGTTCAGTTCGAGATGCCGTCCGACGACGTGGAGGTGACGTTGTAGGAATAGCTCGCCGAGCCGAGCGTCCGCAGTTCGAGGCGAAGCAGCACCGTCTGCACCCGTTCCTTGCTGCCATCCGCGAGTGTCTGCTTGCCGGAATTGGTGTAGACGAGACCCAGCGTGGTGCACTCGTCATTGTAGCCCGCACCGAAGCTCATCGCGCCGATGCCAACCGGGTTCGAGGACTGCGCGCCCGTCTGGTAGAACTTGTCAGCAGCATGCCGCGACAGGTCGAACAGAACGCTGCTTGAGACGTACCAGTTCGGCGTGATCTTGAGCCGCGCGGACGTCGACAGCGCTTCACGGCGGGTAAACACCCCGAGGTCCGGTTGCGCCGCATAGCGGGCATAGATGATGCTCGTTGACAACTGATCAAACGTCGCCGTGCCCTGGACCTCGATCCGCTTCAGGCCCCAATTGGTCTCGTCGAACCGGGCCCGGCCGGTGACCGCAAAGTTGGACGTCGGGGCGATCTGGATCCGAGACACATAGTCGGATCGCTGGGTCTCCAGTCCGGAATCGAGGCCGGTCCGCGCGATTCCCGGGTTGGCGAACGAGTTCTGGCCGGCAATCTGGTAGGACTGACCGAACAGCGCGCTGATCGAACCGCCGGCGGCCGTGGTCAGCGTGTATTGCGCACCGACATTGGCGCGGCTGCCACCCTCGACGCGGTCGTAGCCCGAGAACTTGTTCACCTCGAACAGGTTGGTGTCGTCGAAGACGAGGCTTTGCGCATCCTCGTTGGCCATCCGACCGATTCCCGTCTCGCGGGTGCGGAACACCACCTGGGCGATGGGCTCGATCACGTGCGAGCCGAAGCTGGAGGCAGCCACGAAGGGATACCGATAGGTCACGCCTGCGGCCGGCATGCCGCGCGCGACGAAATCGCTGTCCGAAGACATGAACGCCGACTGGTACTGATTGTAAGGCCCCTTCAGGTCCAGCGACGTGTAGGCAAGGTCGGCGCGCAGCGACCCGAACGGTGTCCAGGACTGGCCCAGCGGGTCGATGAAGGTGCGCCGCCAGGCCAGTTCGACGCTGCCGCGGGAGTAGTTCCCGCCAATGCCCTGAATGAAGCACTTCTGACGATTGAACTGGCCGGGTGCGCAGGTGTCGAAGAGACGGATCTCCTGTCCGTACTTGTTGAAGCCGATCGGGAACAGGTAACGGCCTGGCGTCGTGCCATTGCCCATGACGACGCTCCGGAAATCCACCTCTTGGCGCGTCAAACTTGTGAAATTGGCGTTCAGCGCCAGTTCACCGCCGATCGTCGGCGGCGTAAAGCGGCGGTCATAGTCGATGACCGGGTGCACGACCGGCTGCGTCTTCTGCCAGTCGGCATAGGACAGGCCGCGGAAGTAGTAGACGCGTGCGTCGAACCAGCTGCGCTCGCCCTTGCCGGTCAGGTAGGCCGTCGAGGTGGTTTCCTGGAACCCAAGATTGGCGATCTGGCCGAGCGCGTTGGTCGTGCCGTAGCCCCGGAACTTGTAGTTGCTGTAGTACCACTTGTCCGTGGAGGCGGCGCCGTCCCAGCCCCACATCCATTTGTCGTTGATCAGAAACTTGCCCTTGCTTTCGACGCTGCCGCGGAAGTCGCGGTTGCCGGCGCCAAACGGCGAGGCGAGAAAGACCCCGGGATCGGCCTGGAAAATCCCGTTTGCGCGGATCGTATAGCTGCCGTTGATCAGGCGGTGCCGCCACTCGATATCGCCGAGGAACCCCTGTTTCGACAGGAGCGTTGGGGTGAGCGTCAGGTCGTAGTTCGGCGCCAGATTCCAGAAATAGGGCAGCGACACGCCGACGCCGATGTTCGACGATGTCAGATAGCGTGGCGCCAGGAAGCCCGATTTGCGCTTCACGGTGCTGTCGGGCGCTGAAAAAAACGGGATCCAGGCGATCGGCATCCCGTAGAATTCGAGCGTGGCGTCCTCGTAATAGACCATCCGCTCTTCGTTCTTGTGGATGATCCGCTTCGCCCGCACCTGCCACAGCGGCGGTTTGGACGGATCGTCCTTGCAGGCATCGCAGGCCGTGTAGGTGCCTTTCTCGAAGACGGTTGTTTCGCCGGCCGTGCGTTCACCACGGGCCGCAACAAAGTGGGTCTTCTCGGCGGTATCGATCCGCAGGCTGTCGATGAAGCCGTCCTTGAAATCGTCCGTCAGCTCGAACCGCTCGCCATACAGCACCTGGCCACCGGTTTCGGTGAGCTTGGCGTTGCCGGTCGCATAGACCCGGTTCGCGGTCCGGTCATACGTGACCTTGTCGGCCTCGAGAACGCGCCCCTGATAGTAAAGCTGGGCGTTTCCGACCGCCGAGACGGTGTTGCGGTCGCGGTCGTAGACGAGTTCGCGCGACTCGACGAGAAGCCGGTCCTTCTTGGCGTTGGCCTTCTGGGACCGCCGTGCCACGAGGTCAGACACGGTTTCGGCGCCGGCCGAATCGGCCGTCACAACCGGAACCGCGGCGACAACACCGACGGCCAGGACGTTGAGAAGCCCTAATTTCACCATGCCCGAACCGTTGGGGCCGAAAAACGCACGACCCGTCATCACCCGTCCTCTTGATACAATAGGGCGAGCGTTCCGAGCAAACTTCCAACCACCGCGGGTGACCATGCCGCAACACCGGTCGACAGGATTCCCGCGGAGCCAAGATCCTCGACGAGCTGGGTGACGACGTAGAGGCCGAAGCCCGCCGCCACCCCGCCCAGAACCATCTTGGCCACACCACCAAACCGGAAAAATCTTAAGGAAACGGATGCCGCGATGAAAACCATGGCGACGAAGAGCAGCGGCCGCGCCAGAAGCGACTGGAACTGCAACCGATAGCGCGTCGCATCGAGCCCGGCCCGCTCGGTCGCCTCCACAAGGGCGGGCAAGCGCCAGAACGGGATCGTCTCGGCGGAGGAGAACGACTGGCTGACCTGTTCGGGCGACAGGTTGGTGGCAATCAGATAGGTGGCGAAGCTCTGTGGCTCCAGCCCGTTGCCGATCACCCTTGCGTCGCTGATCTCCCAGTAGCCGTCGCGCAGCACGGCCTCCTGGCCGTCGACCCGCTCCACGAACTGCCCGTCCTTCGTAAAATCGAAGATGGTGATGCGGCTGAGCCGTGTCCCCGCTGCCGACGAGCGCTCGGCGCGGATGATCGACTGACCGTCAAGGCTACGCTGGCGGATCCACAGCTCCTTCTCGCCAGCCGTCTTGCTGCGTCCGAGCCGCGCGGTCTCGATCTGCAGCGCCTTTTCCTTCAGGCTGGCCGAGAGCGGATTGTAGACCGTCACGGCCAGCACGCCGATGGCCAGTGCTACGAAAAGCGGCGGTGCCAGGAACTGCCAGACCGAGATGCCGGCGGCCCGCGCCACCACGAGCTCGAGCTTCCGCGACAGGTTGAGCAGCGCGGCCATCGACCCGAACAGGACAGCGAACGGCAGGATCTGCTCGGCGACGGCCGGTGTCCGGAAAAACGCCAGCGTCGCCAGCACTCCGGCCGACACGTCCGCCACATCCCCGGTCCGGCGGACCAGCTCGACGAAGTCGATGGTGTAGATAAGGACGAACACAACAAGGAATACGCCGGAAATCGACCGGATGAACCGCACTGACAGATAGCGGGCGAGTGTCCTTCCGATGATCATCGGGCGAGCCCTGCGAGCGACCGGCGCGGCGCGATGCGGCGCGGGATGCCGCGCGCGAGGGTGGGCAGGAAGGTCCATCCAAGTGCGACAGCCGTCGCGACGAGGGGCACCAGATAGGTCAGCGGTACCGCCCAGGCGAACCGCGGCACGAGACTCGAGACCGCGAATCCGGCGATGCGGACGGCAGCAACCGCAAGAACGGCAGCCGCCATGGCGCTGCCCCGGCCCTGCCGCGTGGTCCGCGGCGTGCCCAAGGCCGCAAAGGCGATGACCATGAAGGCCAGGGGGTAGAGCGGCGACGACAGGCGGTCGTGCAGTTCGGCCCGGAACCGTCCTTCCTGCGTCTTCACATAGAGGTCGTTGCGATCAAGCGTCAGCAGTTCGACCGTCGAGCGTTCGCGCGGCTTGTAGACCGGCGTCTCGCCATCCTGGCCAAACTGGCTGAGATCGACGGCGTAGCGCTGGAACACGACGATCGCCGCGTCCTGCTGTCCGGGCTGCACCCGCTGCACGCTGCCGTTTTCCAGCACCAGATAGGGAACACCCTTGACGTCAACCGTCTGGCCGCGTTCGGCGATGTAAACCACCGTTTTTTCGCGATCGCGGCGATCCTGCATGAAAATGCCCAGCAGCGCCTCGCCGGACTTCTCGCGATAGTGGAAGGTGATGCCGATATCGAGCGTGGTGAACTGGCCCTCGCGCACGATCTTGGTGACGAAGTCGGCACGGATCCGGGTGACGAGGTCGCGCACGGCCTTGAAGCTTGCCGGCATCGCCCACAGCGTCATGGCGGTGACGATCAGTGCCACCATGAGCGTGAGCCACGCAAATGGACGCAGGAGCCGCACCGGCGGGACGCCGGCCGCGCTCATGACGATCAGTTCGGAATCGCCGTTCAACTTGTTGAGCGCATAGAGCGTCGCAATGAACAGGGCGACCGGCGCGATGATCGTCACCAGTGCGGGAATCGAAAGGCCCGTCACCGTCAGAAAGATCAGGATGGTCTGGCCCTTGGCGGTCAGAAGATCGAATTCTCGCAACGCCTGGGTGATCCAGATCACGCCGGTGAGGCCCAGCAGCGTTGCCAGGAACGCAACCGCCGAAATCTTGAAGACATAGCGGTCGATCAGGGTCATGGCGTTGCGGCGTGGGTCCGACGCGCGGATGGGTAGAGACTTCCGGCGGCTCCGGCAAGTCGCGACCAACCCTGCGTCCCGCAAGATCGCGGCAACCGCAAGGCATGAGCTTGACCCTGCGCTGGATTGTTGGCCGCGTGGCGGTTATGTGACTTGTGCGCGCTTTCCAGCCACGGAGCCAGTCATGTCCGACCGCATCAAGATCGCCTTCGCCGTTCCGGCACTGCCAGCGGCAGGCACGCTTGTCTTGTTTGCAGGCGATGACGGCCAGCTGACTGCCGCCCAGCGCAAATGGCTCGGCGAGGAGGCTGCAGCGACGGCAGCCCGGGCCGTGACCGCAGAGGTCTTCAAGGGCAAGCCCAATGCCGGGATCACCGTGCTGGCGCCGGCTGGACTGCAGGCCGGACGGTTGGTCCTCATGGGCATCGGCTCCGCCAAGGATCGCGCCGTCACGGATTTTGTCACGCTGGGAGGCGCTGTCTTTGGCAAGGGAGGGGCCAGCAAGGCCATCACTGTGCTTCTCGACGGGCCCAAGGGCTGGCGGACCGATGCCGATGCGGCCGCCGATCTGGCACTGGGGGTGCTGCTGCGCGGCTACCGGTTCGATCGCTACAAGCGTCGCAAGGCCGACGATGAGACGCCGGAAACCGTAACGGTCACGATCGGCACGGCAGATCCTGCTGCGGCCAAGCGC
>JBMOJG010000177.1:0-6492 GCA_049316925.1 Alsobacter sp.
TCCGCGAGCGTCTCTTCTGCGAAAAAGACGGCTTCTTCCGCGACCGCTTCTGGAACGGTAATTTCTCCCCGGTCAAGGCCATGACGATCTTCTATCCGCTCCTGGCTGGCCTAGCCGATGATGCCGTCAAAGCGCAGCTCAAGGAGGCGTTGCTCGACCCGAAGCAGTTCTGGGGCGACAACCTGATCCCCACCGTCAGTCGCGACGATCCCGCCTATTGCAACGGCCTTGACGGCAAGGGCAACTACTGGCGCGGCAACTGCTGGCCACCCACGACTTACATGGTCTACCTGGCCATCAAGGAAGCCGGGTGGGACGACCTCGCCGCCGAATACGCCCGCCGCGTGTGCGAGCAGTTCATGGAATACTGGCGGGCGCACGGCCACGCCTATGAAAACTATCCAGCGGAAGGCAAGGTCGACCCCCGCTTCCTCTATGTGCAGATGTGGGGCGGACGCGAACTGCGCTACGTCTGGTCGGGAATGCTGCCACTCTGCGGACTGGAGGAGTTGTTCGCCCCCGAAGTCACGCGTGCAGGCGTGCGCTTCGGGAATCCCCACCTGCAGGAGCAGGCCGTCTGGCGCAACTTCACCTGGCAAGGCAAACCGGTGGAGGCCGAGGCCGGGCCGCAGAGGACACGGGTGAACGTGGGCGAGGAGTGGCGTTTCCTGGCCGAGCCCGGCATCGCAGTGCGCGGCTTTACGACCGGCGACGGGATGGCCTTCAGCGCCGCACCGCGGGGGCCGAGTCGCGTGCGGCTCGAAGCCAAGGGATTCGAACCATCTCCGAAGACCTCCGTTCTGGTGAATGGCCGGCCGATTCCCTTCACCGTCGAAGGCGGCGCCGTGCTGTTCACGCTGCCGGCCGGCAAGGCGGACGTGAACATTGCAAGGGGGCGACATGGTTCATAATTATGATCTGGCTGGATTGTCCTGGACGATCGCCGGCTACACCCCCACTTCCTGGCAAATGGGCCGGGTGCTGGAACAGGCTATCCCCTGTGTTTCCGAAATTACTCCTGTGGCGGCCACGGTTCCGGGATCGGTGCATCAGGCTCTGCGCAATGCCGGGGTGCTGCCCGACTGGAATGTCAAACTAAACTCCTGCAAGTGTGAGTGGGTCGACCATCGCGACTGGATTTTTTCTGTCGAAATCCCTCGACATGCCCTCGAAGGCGAACGTCGCAGCCTGCGGTGCCTTGGCCTGGACGGCTACGGCCTGATCCTCTTCAACCGCACGCAGGTCGGATCATTCCGTAATGGCTACGTTCCCCATGCTTTCGATCTTTGCGGGGTGGCACTTCAGGAGGTGAACCGGTTGGAGATCATCTTCACCGATCTGCCACGCTTCAACGGCACGCCCAACATCTCCTCGCAGATTCGCGATCTCAAGGCCCGCTTCAATTACACTTGGGACTGGATGCCCCGCAATGTGCAGATAGGCATCTGGGACGATCTCTGGATCGAGCTCGATGCCAACCCGGTGCTGGAGGGGATTCGGATCTCCGCCCGGTACGACATCGCAACGGCAACGGGTGCACTAACCCTGCAGGGAGCGGTTCCAGACGATGCGACTCTGGCCGTCAGCATGAATGGCGTCGTCCACGGCATGTTACCGGCCAGCGAACTCCGCGCTGGCGTCACTCTCCCGGCGTTGAAAGTTGAGCCCTGGCAGTGCAACGGGCGGGGCAGACAGCATCTTTACTCCCTCCGTCTTGAACTGACCGGATCCGACGGCAGTCCCATCGATCACCGGGAGGAACGGATCGGCTTCAAACAGATTGCCTGGCTGGCCTGTGAGGGCGCACCCGCCGAGGCCGATCCATGGATCTGCGAACTCAACGGCGAAAAGGTCTTCCTCGTCGGGGTCAACTGGACCCCGATCCGGGCCTACTACGCGGACGTGACCGAAGCGGACTACCGCAAACGATTGGAGGCCTACCGCGACATCGGCTTCAACGTCCTGCGGGTCTGGGGCGGCGCGTTTCTGGAAAAAGAAATCTTCTATCGGCTCTGCGACGAGATGGGTTTCCTAGTATGGCAGGAGTTTCCGCTCTCCTCGTCAGGGCCCGACAACGAACCGCCGACCGACCCGGCAACCATCAAGGCCTGGGGGGAGACGGCACGTAGCTACATCAAACGCCGTCGGCATCATGCCTGTCTGTTCATCTGGTGCGGCGGCAATGAGCTTCAGACCTGCAATCGGGGAACCCGGGGGATCGGTCGTCCGCTCACCGTGGCGGATCCGATGCTGGGCCACTTTGCCGGGATCTGTGCCGAGGAGGATCCGCAGACCCGCTACCTTCCCTGTTCCGCCTCGGGCCCCACCTTTGTGGCGGAGGAGAAGGACTTCGGCAAGGGAGTCCACTGGGATGTGCACGGACCTTGGCGGATCGAGTCCGAAATCTATTGGCAGAAGGACGACGCCCTGTTCCGCAGCGAAACCGGTGCCCCCGGCGCCAGCTCCATGGATATTATCAACCAATACTACCCTGATTGTGATCTGCTGCCCGTAACAGAGGGAAACCCCTACTGGCGGCGATTCTTCTGGTGGATCGACGAAGCAGGGTTTGTCGAAGGCACGGGGCGCAAGCCCGAGTCCATCGAAGAGTATGTAGCCTGGAGTCAGGAACACCAGGCCTTGGCTTTGACACGGGCGCTGAGCGCCTGCCGCAACCGATTCCCAGCCATTGGCGGGTTCATCCTCTGGATGGGCCACGACTCCTTCCCGTGCCTGGCCAACACCTCGATCTTGGATTTTCACGGCAACCCCAAACCGGCTGCCATCAAGCTGCAACAGATCTTGCAGAAAGGAAGACTCTCATGAATGTGATCATCATCAAGACCGACCAGCAGCGGTATGACACGCTGGGCTGCATGGGGCATCCCCTGGTGCGCGCGCTAGTGCTGATCGGCTTTGCGGCGGTGGCCGTCACCACGACGGGATTCTCCGGCCGCCTGATTGCCGGAACCAATCTATGAAACCTCACCGCATTGCCCCCGACAGCAGGAATCCTGAGCCGGTGGCTTTCATCAGTTGTGATTGGGGGACGAGCCGGTTTCGGCTGGTGTGGGTGCGCGCCGGTCGCCCGGTGCGGTCGGTGCAAAGCCCGCAGGGCGTCGGCGTTCTCCCGCAGCGGCGTGATTTCCCACGGGTGTTGGCGGACGGACTGCGGCAGTTGCGCGCGCCGGCTGGATTGCCGGTGGTGATTTCCGGTATGGCCAGTTCGAGCATCGGCTGGCGCGAGTTGCCGTATGCGCGGTTGCCGTTTTCGCTGACGGGTCGCGACGCGGTCTGGGAGGAGGTGCAGCCGAACGTGTTTCTCATCTCTGGCGTTGCCAGTGGCGACGACATCATGCGCGGCGAAGAGACCCAACTGCTCGGCTTGCCGGTGTCCGGCGAGGCGCTCGTCATCTTGCCGGGCACGCACTCGAAACATGCGCGGGTGCGCGGCGGTAAACTGGTGGGCTTTCAGACGTTCATGACCGGCGAACTGTTTGCCGCGACGGCGGGGCAGACGGTGCTGGCCCGCTCGGTGGCGGCGCATGCGCCTTTCGACCGCCGCGCCTTCGTGGCCGGCGTGGAAACCGCGCAGCAGTTGCCGGTCGCGGCGGCGCTGTTTCGCGTGCGTGGCCGGGATGTGCTGCACGGCGTGAGCCGGGCGGCGAACCGGTCGTTCCTGAGTGGCGTGTGGGTTGGCGCGGAACTCGCCGGCTTGCCGTCCCGCATCCCGGTCTGGGTCTGCGCGGCGGCGGAGTTGGCGCCGGCGTACGCGACGGCGTTGCGAGTGCTGGGACGGCGGGCGACAGTGTTGCCGCCGCGGCAGGTCGAACCATTGGCACGGCGGGGACAAGCCATCATTCTGCAGCGGATTCGGGAGGCGCGATGAGGACGATTCTCCCTAACGGCATCGAGTTGCCGGACGTGTGGCCGCCGTGCCACCTCGATCCCGCCTCGGACGCGCCGATGCCGGTGCCGTACCTCGACCACCCACCGGCCGTCATCCCGATTGATCTCGGCCGGCAACTGTTCGTGGACGATTTCCTGATTGCGGAGAACACGCTGGAAAGGGTGTTTCATCAGCCGCGCAAACACGACGGCAACCCGGTCTTTGCGCCGGTCTCTACGTGGGAAACGGCCGGCGTTCATCCGGCGGCTGTCCCGAAGAGTGGCGGCGTATGGTGGGATCCGGCCGCGCGCTGTTTCAAGATGTGGTACGAGGAGGGGTGGCTCGGCAGCCTGGCCTATGCGATTAGCGCGGACGGATTACATTGGGAACGCGCGGCGCAGAACATCGTGCCGGGGTTGCGACCCGACTCCGGGACGGTGGTTATCGATCTGGATTCGCGCGACCGGTACAAGATGCTCCTGCGCGAGCCGCACGCGGTCATCGGCGGGTTGGAGGGGCCGGGCTACTGTCTGGTGTCGGACGATGGCGTTCATTGGAGCGCGTCGGCCAAGACGGGTCGCATGGGCGACCGGAGCACGATGTTCTATAATCCGTTCCGCAAGGTGTGGGTGTTCAGCATCCGCAGCTACGAACGCGGTCGCTGCCGGGCCTACCGGGAACATCCGGACTTTCTCGCGGGCGCAGCGTGGACCGAGGCCGAGCGGGTGTTCTGGTGCGGCGCGGACCGACTCGATCCGGGCGCGCAGCTCTACAATCTCGACGCGGTCGCCTATGAGAGTCTGCTGCTGGGGTTGTTCACGATTCACCTCGGGCCGGAAAATAAAGTCTGCGAGGCGGAAGGCCGACCCAAGACCACTGAGCTGAAAATCGCGTTCAGCCGCGATGGCTTTCATTGGCATCGGCCGGATCGGACGCCGTTTATTCCCGCGGCCCGGCAAGTCGGCGTCTGGGATCGCGGCTACGTGCAATCGGTCGGCGGCCTCTGCGTGATTGTCGGCGAGGAGTTGTGGTTCTACTACACCGGTTTCCGCGGCGACCCGGCCAACCAGTGCGACCGGCACGGCTACTACGCCGGCATGTATGCCCATGGCGCAACCGGCCTCGCCAAACTGCGCCGCGACGGGTTCGCCTCGCTGCGCGCCGGGGCGGTCGAGCAATCCGTGCTCACGCGGCCGGTGACCTTCACGGGCGAACATCTTTTCGTGAACGCGGCCGGCACGCTGCGGGTGGAAGTCTGCACGGACCAAGGCGCGCCCATCCCCGGCTTTACCGCGGCCGACTGCGAGCCGCTCACCGGCAACCAGACCAAGGTGGGCGTGCGTTGGCGGGCGAACGCGAGTCTGGCGCGGTTGGCGGGGCAACCGGTGCGCTTCCGATTTTACCTACAACACGGCGACCTCTACGCCTTCTGGGTCAGCCACGCCGCGACCGGAGCCTCGGCCGGTTATGTCGCCGCGGGCGGGCCGGCATTCACCACTTACCAGGATCAATCATGAACACGACCCCACTTTTTCCAGAGTCACTCACCGCCAAGGCCACCGCCGCGACGGCCCGGCTCACGGAAGGACGCCGCTGACGTGATTTCCATGCACACACTCAACCACTTTCAAGAGCAGCACCCCTCATGAGCTACAACACGACTGACATCGCAATTCCCACCCGCGCCATCGCCGACAAGACGGTGATCCGCGCCGCCGTCGTCAGTGCCACGGTGCTGGCGCGCGAGCCGCAGGCGATCGCCCTGCGCACCACCGCTCTCGCCAAGGCCAAGACCGCCCTGTCGTCGGCAGACTCGGCCATGTTGGACCAGCAGGGGCTCAAGGACGGCCAGCCCGTCGCCGGCACCCTGCGCATCGACTTGGTGTCGGATGGGTGCATCCGGGTGCGCTACGCTCTTGGCGACGCGGTGCCGGCCAACCCGACCCCGATGGTGGTCGGCACGCTGCCGCCGCCCACGACCTGCTCGCAGGTTGACGGCTTGCGTCTGGACGCCGGCATGCAAGCCGCGCCCTGGCTGGGCGAAGCGCCCGGGAGCGGTGCGGCTGTAGCCCTCGACGGCGCCGGGATGCGGGCGCTGGTCGGTCTCGACCCGCTGCGCATCGAACTTCGTCGCCCGGATGGCACGCTGATCTGCGGGATCGGCGGTCGCGAGAAGGACCATTTCAGCAACTGGGACGCCTATTCCCTGGGCGTCTCGCAGCGGCGCGATGGCCGGCCCGTGGCGCACGAGTGCTTCGATCTCCGCCCCGGCGAGGCGGTCTACGGACTGGGCGAGCGCTTCGCTCCCAGCCTCGACCTGGTCGGCCAGACGGTCGAGCTGTGGCACCGCGATGCACTCGGCACCACCACCCCCCGGGCCTACAAGAACGTGCCGTTCTTCGTCACCACTGGCGGTTGGGGCGCCTACTTCAACCATTCCAGCGCCGGCACCGCTTGGATCGGCTCGCTCTCGAGCTGCGATATCCAACTGGCTTTCGACGAGGACTTCCTCGACTACTACGTCTTCACCGGTTCGATTTCCGAGATACTAGGTCAGTACACCGCGCTGACCGGACGCGGCGAGGTGCCGCCGGCCTGGACCT
>JBMOJG010000178.1:0-6491 GCA_049316925.1 Alsobacter sp.
TGTCCGCGGCCCTTGCCCTGGCGGCGCTCGCCGCCGGCGCGGCTGTGGCGCAGACGCCGGCCAGGCCGGCGCAAACGGCTCCGGCGGTGCAGCCGGCGCCGCCCGTGCAGGTGCCGCAGACGGCGTCGCAGGCCCGGTTGACCTTCGCCCCGGTGGTCCACAAGGTGTCGCCGGCGGTGGTCAATGTCTACGCCACGCGGGTGCAGCAGCAGCCGCGCAATGCCTTCCTCGAGGACCCGATCTTCCGCCGCTTCTTCGGTGGCGGCGGTGGTGCGGTGCCGCGCGAGCGGGTGCAGCGGTCGCTCGGCTCGGGCGTCCTCGTCGATACGGCCGGCTTCGTCGTCACCAACCACCACGTCATCGAGGGCATGACCGAGGTGAAGGTGGCGCTTGCCGACAAGCGCGAGTTCGAGGCCGAGATCGTGCTGCGCGACCCGCGCACCGATCTCGCCATCCTGCGTATCAAGGGCAACGAGCCCTTTGCCGCGCTGGCGCTGGGCAATTCCGACACGCTGGAGGTCGGTGACCTTGTGCTGGCGGTCGGCAACCCGTTCGGTGTCGGCCAGACGGTGACGCAGGGCATCGTCTCGGCGCTGGCGCGCACCCAGGTGGGCGTCACCGACTATCAGTTCTTCATCCAGACCGACGCGGCCATCAATCCGGGCAATTCGGGCGGCGCGCTGGTCGATATCGAGGGCCGGCTGATCGGCGTCAATACGGCGATCTTCTCGCAATCGGGCGGCAGCCACGGCATCGGCTTCGCCATCCCGGTCAACATGGTCAAGATCGTCATCGCGTCAGCCAAGAGCGGCAGCAAGGCGGTAAAGCGGCCCTGGTTCGGAGCCAGGCTGCAGACCGTCTCGTCCGATCTCGTCGAGGGGCTGAAGCTCGACCGGCCGACCGGTGCGCTCGTCGCCTCGGTGGTCGACAAGGGACCGGCCGCAGAAGCCGGTCTGAAGACCGGCGACGTGATCCTGGCGGTCGACGGCGTGACGGTCGACGATCCCGACGCGTTCGGCTTCCGCTTCGCCACCAAGGGGCTCGCCGGAACGGCACCGCTGACGGTGCTGCGCGGTGGACAGCGCAACACCATGACGGTGAAGCTGGCGCCGGCGCCGGAGACGCGGCCGCGCCAGCCGACCGTCATCCGTGGCCGCTGGCCTCTGTCGGGCATCACCGCCATGAACCTGTCACCGGCCGTCGCCGAGGAGCTGTCGGTCGATACCGCCAGCGAGGGCGTGGTGGTGACGGAGGTGACCGATGATTCACCGGCGGCCGGAATCGGACTGCGCAAGGGCGACATCATTGTCGCGGTGGACGGCGAGAAAGTGGAAAATGCCCGCGATCTCGGCAAGATGGGTAAGGAACGGCAGTATTACTGGAAACTCACCATCCAGCGCGGCGCCGAGGTGATCACCACCATTGTCGGCGGCTGAACCGGGAGCGCCATGGCCAACCTGTTCGAGGCGGCAGGGCTGGAGCGCGGCGCGCCACGGCCCCTGGCTGACCGGCTGCGGCCGACCGCGCTGGCCGAGGTGGTGGGCCAGGACCATCTGGTCGGTCCCAACGGTGCGCTGACCCGGCTTGTCGAGGCCGGATCGCTGGGGTCGCTGGTGTTCTGGGGCCCGCCCGGCACCGGCAAGACCACCGTGGCGCGGCTGCTGTCGCACGAGACGACGCTGCATTTCGAACCGATCTCGGCGATCTTCACCGGCGTCGCCGACCTCAAGAAGGTGTTCGAGGCGGCCCGCGGGCGGCGGGCGACGGGGCGCGGCACGCTGCTGTTCGTCGACGAGATCCACCGCTTCAACCGCTCGCAGCAGGACGCCTTCCTGCCGGTGATGGAGGACGGCACCATCACGCTGGTGGGCGCCACCACCGAGAACCCGTCCTTCGAGCTGAATGCGGCGCTGCTGTCGCGGGCCCGCGTGCTGACCTTCCGCACGCTGGATCCCGAGGCGATCGCCCAGCTGCTCGATCGCGCCGAAGGCGTCGAGGCGCGGCCGCTGCCGCTGGACGCCGATGCCCGCGTCGCCCTGATCGGCATGGCCGATGGCGACGGCCGCGCGGCGCTGACGCTCGCCGAGGAGGTGTGGCGGGCGGCCCGGCCCGGCGAAGTGCTCGATGCCGCCGGTCTCGCCGGCGTGGTGCAGCGGCGGGCGCCGCTCTACGACAAGGGCCAGGACGGGCACTACAATCTGATCAGCGCGCTGCACAAGACGGTGCGGGGCTCGGATCCCGATGCGGCGCTCTACTATCTCGCCCGCATGCTCGATGCCGGCGAGGACCCGCTCTATCTCGGCCGCCGCCTCGTGCGCATGGCGGTGGAGGATATCGGCATGGCGGATCCGCAGGCGCTGGTCATCGCCAATGCGGCCAAGGACGCCTACGACTATCTGGGATCGCCCGAGGGCGAACTGGCCCTTGCGCAGGCCACCGTCTATCTGGCGACAGCGCCGAAATCCAATGCGGTTTACACCGCCTTCAAGGCCGCACAGGCCGCCGCCAAGGCCGGCGGCTCGGCGATGCCGCCCAAGACGATCCTCAATGCGCCCACGACACTGATGCGCGAGGAGTCCTACGGGGCCGGCTACCGCTACGACCATGACGAGCCGGACGCCTTCTCGGGCCAGGACTACTGGCCCGCGGCAATCGGCCGGCAGAGCTTCTACGCCCCGGTCGAGCGCGGTTTCGAGCGCGAGGTGCGCAAACGGATGGAGTGGTGGGCGCGGCTGCGGGCCGAGCGGGAGCGCCCATGAGGGCGGCTTTTGCGGCGGTACCGCAGGCCTGGCCCGTCGCGGGTGGCGTGCCTGCGCCTTGCCGCCCACCGGGCGGGGGGCTATCACCACGGCAGTTTGCGACGCGCCCGTCGCCGGAGCCCGCCATGCAGGCGACCCTTCTCGTCTTTCTTGGCGGCGGCCTCGGCGCCGCGGCACGGCACGGCGTCAATATCGCGGTGTCGCGGCTGATGGGCACCGGCTTTCCTTGGCACACGCTGGTGGTGAATTTCTCCGGCTGCCTCGTCATGGGAGTGCTGGCCGGCTGGTTTGCGCTGAAGGGCGGCGGCACGCAGGGGCTGCGGCTGTTCCTCACCACGGGGATCTGCGGCGGCTTCACCACCTTCTCGGCGTTTTCGCTGGATGCGGTGCTGTTGTGGGAGCGCGGCGCCACCGGCGTGGCTGCCGCCTATGTGGCGGCCTCCGTCGCCCTGTCCATTGCCGGCCTCGTGGCCGGCCTCGCGCTCGTCAGGAGCCTCGCATGAGAAAGCCCACGGGGCCGAAGCGGCCCGGCCGCGCCGGTCCGGCCCGCGACCGCAAGGCCGGCCCGCGGCCCTCGCGCCCCAAGGCAAAGGCCGAGGACAGCCCGCGCTCGACGCCCCGCGGCGAGGCATCGGCCGGCGCCCGACCCGGGCGGCCGCCACGCGCGGCCGCTCGTCCAGCGCCCGCTGCCGCGGCAGAGGGGCCGCGCGGACGTGTCCGCGCTCCCGGGCCGGCGCCGTCGCCCTACCGGCCCGACCCGGATGACGCGCAGCCCGACGGCAAGGCGGCGGCACCGCCTCCGGCTGTTGCTGTTGAGCCGACCAAGGTCCAGACCGTCACCGTGTCGGCCGACGAGGCCGGCATGCGCGTCGACCGCTTCCTCGAGGCGCGCTTCCCGGGGCTGTCGTTCAGCCACATCCAGCGGGTCGTGCGGAAAGGTGAGCTGCGGGTCGACGGGGGCCGGGTCGAGACCAAGGACCGGCTTGAGGCCGGGCAGAAGGTGCGCATCCCGCCGCTGTCGCTGGCGCCGCCAACCGACCGGCCGCGCGCGTCCGATGCCGATATGGAGACCCGCCAGTTCCTGAAGGGCATCACGCTCTACGAGGACGACGACGTGCTGGTGTTCGACAAGCCGATGGGGCTCGCCGTGCAGGGCGGCTCGGGCATGCGCCGCCACATGGACGGGCTGCTCACCGCGCTCACCGATGCCAAGGGGCAGAAGCCGCGCCTCGTCCACCGTCTCGACAAGGACACGTCGGGCTGTCTCGTCGTCGCCAAGACGCGCTTTGCCGCTGCGGCCCTGGCCAAGAGCTTCCGCTCGCGCGACACCCGCAAGACCTACTGGGCGCTGGTGGCCGGCGTGCCGCGGGTGAAGCAGGGCCGGGTCTCGACCTATCTGGCGCGTGACGAGGACGAGGAGGCCGAGGGCCGGATGAAGGTGGCCAAGCATGGCGACGAGGGTGCCAGCCATGCGGTTACCTATTATGCGGTGGTGGAGACGGCGGCGCAGAAACTCGCCTGGCTGAGCCTGAAGCCGGTGACCGGCCGGACGCACCAGCTGCGCGCCCACACGGCCCATATCGGCAACCCGATCATCGGCGATGCGAAATATTTCCAGGTGGAGAACTGGGCGCTGCCCGGCGGCATCCAGAACCGCCTTCACCTGATGGCGCGGCGGATCGTCATTCCGCATCCGCGCGGCGGCAAGCCCATCGACGTCACGGCGCCGCTGCCGGCGCACATGCAGCAGAGCTGGAACCTGCTGGGCTTCGAGGTCGGGCGCTTCGACCCGATCGTCGACGCGCCGGAGGAATAGGCGAGAAGACAGGCGCGCGGGCCGGTGACCCGCGCGCCCGGTGCTCAGTTGGCGGCGTTCAGCGACGAACCGACCTTCGAGAAGGTGCTCGACAGGTTGTTCTTCAAGCCCTGCAGGGCTGCAATGAGGCCGATGGCGACAATCGCGGCAATCAGGCCGTATTCGATGGCCGTTGCGCCCGATTCGTCGCGGACAAACTTGGCAATGAGGTTCGACATGAAATATGCTCCTGAACAATGACATCGCTCTTTGCGGCGATGGAGAGAGCCTAGCCGACGAATATTAATTTCAACTGCCACGTTTCTGAGTCAATTGCGCGTCATGCGTGAGAACTACAACTCGTAATAGGCGCGGGGCCCCTGCTGCCGTGGCTGTCTCGGGGCGTGGTGAAAAATGGGTGAACGCCAGGCCCGTCTTGCCGGACCTGCAGGCTGGACAAGCCGGCCCGCGCGCGCCACATGGCTCGCATGAGTGCCGACACCCCTGACTGGTTTCCCGACGACGGTGGCCGCCCAGACCCGATGCGGGCCGCGCGCGCCGCACAGGCGAAGCCGGCGCTGCCGCGGCGGTTCTACGCCGAGGCCGGCCTGCGCGAGGAGGCGGGCGGTTTCGTGCTGGTGCTGGACGGGCGCCCGGCGCGGACGCCCGGCCGGTCGCCGCTCGCCCTGCCGGGACGAGCTGCTGCGGCAGCGCTGGCCGCCGAGTGGCAGGCGCAGCGCGACACGATTGATCCGGCGACGATGCCGCTGACCCGGCTGGCCAACACCGCCATCGACGGGGTGGCGCCGGCGATGGCGCGGGTCGCCGAGGAGGTTGCGCGCTACGGCGGATCCGACCTGCTGTGCTACCGCGCCGGTGAGCCGCCGCGGCTGGTCGAGCGGCAGGACGCGCTGTGGAATCCGGTGCTCGACTGGGTGCGTGACGCACTGGGTGCCCGGTTCATCCTGGTGCAGGGTGTGGTGTTCGTCGCCCAGCCCGAGCCGGCGCGCGAGGCGGTGCGGCGCGCGGTGGATGCGATCGCCGATCCGTTCGCCCTGGCGGCACTTTCGACCGTGACCAGCCTCACGGGCTCGGTGCTGCTCGGCCTCGCCCTGGCGCACGGCCATCTCGACACCGCCGCCGCCTGGACGGCGGCGCATTGCGACGAGGACTTCCAGATGGAGGTCTGGGGGCCCGACGACGAGGCGCTGGAGCGCCGCGCAAGGCGCTGGTCCGAGATGCAGGCGGCGGCCCTGCTGCTGGCGCCACAGCCCTAGATCACGCGCGTCGAGCGCCTATTTGGGGAGCATAGCGGCCGGTTTGCCGACCCACAGGAGATCTGCCATGGACCATCCCAAGATCGTCTACACGGCCCATGCGTCTGCCACGGGCGGCCGCGACGGGCACGCCAGGTCGTCGGACGGCCTTGTCGATATCAAGCTCGCCGTGCCGAAGGAAATGGGCGGAGCGGGTGGCGGCAGCAATCCCGAACAGCTGTTCGCGTCGGGCTACTCGGCCTGCTTCATGGGCGCGATCCGCTTCGTCGCCGGCAAGGAGAAGCTCAAGATCGCCGACGACGCCAGGGTCGAGGCGGCGGTCGGCATCGGCCCGATCCCGACGGGCTTTGCCATCAAGGTCGACCTGACGGTGACGCTGTCGGGCCTTGATCATGCCAAGGCGCGGGAGATCGTCGACGCTGCCCACATCGTCTGCCCGTATTCCAACGCCACCCGCGGCAATGTCGAGGTGACGATCACCGTCGCCTGACGCACGAACCGCGGCGGCGCGGTCGGTGCCGCGGCGGTTCCCCCGCGCATTCTTCCCCTTCCGTCGCAGTGTCGTGCCGTCACACAGCATGCTAAGCAGCCGGACGATCTGGACGGAGGGCAGGGCATGAAGGACATCCTCGAGAGGCTCGACGACCGGCGCGCCGAGGC
>JBMOJG010000179.1:0-6489 GCA_049316925.1 Alsobacter sp.
ACGGTCGGCAGCGCCAGCACGTCGCATGCGTCCAGCCGCGCGGCCGCCATGGCGACCAGCTCGGCCCGCCGCCGCAAAGTCCGCACATAGGCGGGCGCCGCCACGCCGGCCCCGCCGCGGATGCGCTGCAGCACCCGCGGGTCGAACGCGTCAGCCCGGCTCTCCAGCCAGTCGGCATGGATCGCGGCCGCCTCGGCGGCGGCGATCGGCGCGGCCGCCAGCGCCAGCCGGATCGCCTCGAGGATGTCCTCGATGTCGATGGTGGCGATCCGGGCTCCGGCCGCCGAGAGCCGGCCCAGCGTCGCCTCGAAGGCCTGCGCCACCGCCGGTTCGGTCTCGGAAAACAAACGCCCGCGCGGCACGCCGATACGCAGCCCGCCAAGGGCCGCCGGCACCACGGGGCCGGTCTCGCCGCCGCTCATCACCGCGTCGGCATCGGCGCAGGCCTGCACGGTGGTGGCCAGCGGGCCGATGGAATCCAGCGTGTAGGACAGCGGGAAGGCGCCCGCGGTCGGCACCCGCCGGGCCGTCGGCTTCAGCCCGACAATGCCGTTGAACGCCGCCGGAATGCGCACCGACCCGCCGGTGTCGGTGCCGATGGCGATGTCGCACAGGCCGAGCGCGACAGCGACGCCTGCCCCCGCCGAGGACCCGCCGGGGATGCGGGCCGGATCACGCGCGTTGCCGGGCGTGCCGGTGTGCGGGTTCAGCCCCAGCCCCGAAAAGGCGAATTCCGACATGCTGGTCTTGCCGAGGATCACCGCGCCGGCGCGTCGCAGCCGCGCCACCACCGGGGCGTCGGCGGTCGCTGGCGGCTGGCCTGCCAGCAGCCGCGATCCCGCCAGCGTGGTCTCGCCGGCAACGTCGAACAGGTCCTTGATCGAGACGAGAACGCCGTCGAGCGCCCCCAGCGTCACGCCGTCGCGGCGTCGCGCATCGGCGGCATCGGCCTCGGCGCGGGCGCGCTCCGCATACACCCGGGTGAAGATCGCTGCGTCAGGCGCGGCGGCGATCCGCGCCAGTGCAGCTTCGGTCCGGTCGCGCACGCCCATGGTGTCCTCCCTCGCGTGCGGCGGATCCTATCTGCAACTTTTGCGAGCCAAAAGCCGGGCGCGATCACGCTTCGGTGGGCGCGATCACGGCGTCCGACAGGATGCCGGAGAAGCCCGTGTGCCACTCGTCGGCATCGATGCGCGAGAACCGCACCTGCAGCGGTCCGTCGAGGCCGCCGGCAAAGTCCCATTCGGTCTCGAAGCTGTCACGCCCTGCGGTGAAGTCCTCGCCCTCGAGCTCCAGCCCGGCACCCGACAGGATCAGCGCCCAGTCCGGCGCCTCGATCTCCAGCCGGTGCTGCAGGCCGCCCCACGTCACCGTGAGGGTGACGTCCTGGTCGGCGCGGGCAGGGTCGAACGGTTCGGCCGTCATCAAGAGCCTCGTCGGCATGCTGGCGGAGCAGGGACCGGCGATGCCCTGCGTCCGTCCAGAGGTTGGGATCCACCGCGTCCCAGACCCGCACATTCGCATAGACGGCTCCGCCAGCCCCTGGCAATCCCCGCCCGGACCGGTCAGGTCCCGTTTCGGTTGGGGCCCCCGCGTTGTCCCGAAGCCAGCCAGGCCGATGCCGTGACGCTCCCCCGGCGCATCATCCGGCGGTCAGGTGTCGCCAGTCCGTGGGACTCGTTCCGCTCCATCGCCGGAAGGCCTGGCCGAACGCCGAATGGCTGGCAAACGCGAGGGCATCCGCAATCTCGCCCACCGGGATGTCGGTGAGGGCGAGGAGCTCGCGGGCGGCGTTGAAGCGAACCTCGTCGCGGACCGTCTCGAAGACCGTGCCCTCGGCAGCAAGCTGCCGGCGAAGGGTCCGCGCGCCGAGGCCGAGAGCGCGCGCCATCCCGGCCATGGACGGATCACCGCGCAGCAGCCGCGGGCGAACCAGATGGCGCACGCGGGCTCCGATCTGGCCCGCAGGCCTGCCCAGCATCGCGGCGATCTGCGCGATCAAGGCCTCGCGGTGGTCAGGACTCGCCGTCCTGCGGGGAAAGTCGATATCGGCGCCCGACACAATGAGGCAGGAGTGGCCCTGGTTGAAGCGAACGGGCACCCGCAGGATCCGCTGGTAGATCGCAGCGTCCTGCGGGCCTGCGTGGCAGAGATGGACCTCCAGCGGCGCAACACGCCCACCCGTCAGGTCACGCAGCATGTCGCAGCCGATGGCGACGACCGCCTCGTAGAGATGGCGACTGCCAGGCGAAACCCGGTCATAAATGCCGTATCCGAGCGCGTAGTCCTGGCCAAAGCGGTGAAGGTAGACGGCAGCGCCGCTCGTGTAGCCGAGCTGCCAGTTGACGAAGTCCTGCAGGGCTTCCCGAAGCGTTGGGGCCTCTTTGGCCAGACGCTGGATGATTCCGTGCTGCGCCCACCGGTATTCGGCGCCCATCAGCAGCCCGACATGGCCGCAGCCCGTCTGTTCGGCGGTACGCTCCAGCAGGACGAGGCAATCCGCAAACGGCAACAGGTCGTCGGCGGCCAAGGCTTCGAGGTCGATCTCGAGCCCCGCGGCGACGGCGGCCGGTGAGCCGCCGAGGCTGCGCACGACGGTCGCGAGGTGCGCGAAGGCCCCGGCCCGCTGGAATGCGGAGGACAACTGCTGCCGCACGACCGGAGTCCCCAAAACGAAAGCAGTCAATTTTTAACCGGGTTAATGAGGTGCGAGAAGTCAGAATTTCATCGCGTCCCTGGAGCACGTGAAAATGATTGCTGCAAAACGACGTCTCGTTGCCAGCCTCCTCGTCGCCGCAAGCCTCGTCGGCCCCGCGTGCGCACAGTCGCTCGATGGCCCGCCGAGCAACCCGGCGCTGAAATTCTCCACCCAGCGTCCGTCCGGCGTCTACGCACCCGACAAGGTCGAGACCCGGCTCGGAACACTCAGGTTCACCGATGGCTTCCCCGACAAGGACACGGCCAAGACGCTGCTCGACAACCTCGACTTCCAGCGCGCCGTCCAGGCCTATCTGCTGGCCCTTCCGGCGGTGAACCAGGTCGGCAACCGCAATGCCATCCGGACCGTCGGGCCGGTGAACGCCACCGTTCCGATCTGGGAGCAGATGGTCGACGCGAAGACCATCGAACTCACCGCGAATGACAACACGCCCTACACCTGGTTCTGGATCGATCTTCGCAATGGCCCGTTGGTCATCGAGGTGCCGCCCAAGGTGCTCGGCCTCGTCAACGACCTCTGGTACCGCTGGGTGTCCGACGTCGGCATCACCGGGCCGGATCGCGGCCAGGGCGGCAAGTTCCTTGTGCTGCCGCCGGGCTACACCGGCCTGGTTCCGGACGGCTACCATGTGGTCCGGCCGACCACCTTCAGCAACCTGGTGATCTGGCGCAGCTTCCTCGTCGACGGCAATCCGAAGCCGGGCGTGGACGCGGTGAAGGCCGCCACCAGGATCTATCCGCTGGGCCAGGAGGCGAGCACCAGGGCGCCGACCTTCGTCGACATGTCGGGCAAGCCGTTCAACATGGTGAACCCGGCCGACTTCCGCTACTGGGAGCTCCTGAACCAGGCCGTCCAGGAGGAGCCCAGCGAGTCGCTCGATCAGGTCCGCCTCGGCTACTGGGCGTCCATCGGCATCGAGAAGGGAAAGCCCTTCGCCCCCGACGCGCGCATGAGGGCGATCCTGACCGAAGCCGCTGCCGTCGGCGACGCAACGGCCCGCGCCGTGTCGTTCCACATGCCGGAACCGGCGGACTACTACTACAAGGACGCCTACTGGCAGCTGCCCTTCGTCGGGGGCTACAAGTTCCAGTCGCAGCCCGGCGTCCTGAACCTCGACGGCTACATCTTCTATTACTTCATGGCGACGGGCGTGACGCCGGCCATGGAGGAGAAGATGGTCGGGCTTGGATCGCAATACGCCTGGACGGCGCGCGACGCGCTGGGCAACGCCCTCGATGGCGGCAAGTCCTACCGGCTGCGGCTTCCGCCAAACGTGCCCGTCAAGGATTTCTGGTCGGTCATCCTCTACAGCAACCAGACCCGCTCGATGATCCAGACGGACCAGCGCTTCCCCAGCGTCAGCAGCCAGACCAAGGGCCTGCAGAAGAACGCGGACGGCACCGTCGACGTGTTCTTCGGTCCCAAGCCGCCGGTCGGCAAGGAGGCCAACTGGGTCCAGACCGTGCCTGGAACCGGCTGGAACACGATCCTGCGCCTCTACGGGCCGCTGGAGCCCTGGTTCGCCAAGACCTGGCGTCCCGGCGAGATCGAGCCGGTCTCCGACGACTACAAGGACACCCTGATCGACCGCATCGACGGCCTTGTCACGAAGATCGCCGACTGCCGCAAGCAGGCTGATGCCAGGTCGCTCGACTTCGTGGCCCGGCTGCGCTACGTCGAGACCTGCGCACGCTGAGGCCGCATGGTGCCTGCGGGGTCGGCCGCGCCTGGCGTGCGGCCGGCCGAACATTTCACTGGCCCGCAATATCACGGTGCTAAAGAATCAATCTCCGGAGCAATCCAGCGGGCCAGGACTCCGCAGCCCCAGCCCGCGGCGCCATTCCTGTGATCCCGACGGCACGTCATTCGCTGCCGATCTCGCCTGACCGCTCGATAAGGCCGGTCATCAATCCGCAACCTGCACTCCAAACGGAAGAGGGACCCTCCATGAAGCCCGTCACCGCACTGACTGCTGCACTCACTCTCCTGATGGCCGGGCCGGCGCTTGCCCAGTCCGGCTCCAAGGTCGGCGTCCTCAGCTGCGACGTCTCCGCCGGCGTCGGCATGTTCGTGTTCCAGAAGCAGACCATGGTCTGCACCTTCAAGGCGGATGCCGGCGGGATGCCCGACAATTACACCGGCCAGATCGCCGAATATGGCGTGGCCATCGGCGCTGTCGCCGCGGGCCATCTTGTCTGGGGCGTGGTTGCGGCCGACAGCGGGGTTCCGAAGGGCGCGCTTGCCGGCACCTATGCGGGCGTCGGTGCCCAGGCCACGGCCGGCGTCGGCGTCGGCGCCAACGCCCTGATCGGTGGCACGGGGCGCGCCTTCTCGCTGCAGCCGTTCTCCGTCGAGGGCCAGACCGGCATCAACATCGCCGCCGGCGTCACCACGGTGACGCTGGTGCCGAGGCCCTGAGGGGGCGGACCAAAGGGGCGTAGGATGGTATGGTCATGACCGGGGCGCTCGGCTTCACCGGCGCGCTGTCCCTGGCCCTCGTGGGAGCCGCCTTCGCGGCTCCTGCCAGAACCAAGGCCAGGGCGCGACCTGCCACACCGGCGCCTGCCGTGGGGTGCCGGCACCCGGATCGAGAGGAGATGTCATGATCAAGGGAATGATCGGCCTCGGTGTGGGCCTTCTGGTGAGCCAGGTCGCCGACCAGCCGCCCCGCTATGACGTCGACCGCCTCTGCAAGGCGGTCACGCAGGTCCAGGATGGAACGGGCGAGAAGTTCGCCGGCTGCGTCAAGGACGAGAGTGACGCGAAAGTCCAGATCGACGCCGTCTGGACGTTGGCGAAGCCGACCACCCGGCAGGTCTGTGCGGAAAAGCAAACCGGCCAGAAGAGCTACGTCGACGTCATGACGTGCATGCAACTCTATGAGCCGACCCTGTCCTGGAAGAAATGAGGCAGTGTCGCGTCAGCCAGCATCTACTCAATCGCCAATATCATAGTTTGCGGAGGCAGTTTTTTCCTCGTGCCCTTTGGTCGAGTTCAAGACGGGCCCGCGGCCGCGTCCGCACTTATTGAGAACACCACCCCAGGCATCACACGGGAGACAGCTCATGTTGCACTTCGCCCCGGCCATCCGACTCGCCGGCATTGGCATCTTGTTGGCGGCACCGCCCGCCCTGGCCCAGGACAGCGCGTCCAAGGCGCACGAGCCCATGGCCAAGACGATCGGCACGCCGCACGTCGACCGCCCCATTCCCTCGCTCGCCGTGATCAATGCGGCTTCGGCAAAGCTCGATGGCGGGAAGCTCGTCCTCACGGGCGTGGCTCCCAACACGATCGTCTTCTCGGACCGTCCCTGGCGGGCCGCCGGGCATGAGATGACGAAGCAGTTCATCATGCAGTGGGACGAGGGCAAGGACAGCTTCGCCAAGGATCCGCCCAACGCCACGGTCTCGGTGCTCAGCGACAAGCCCGGCCAGGTCGCGGACGCGGTGGTGGAACTGCGTGCGCCCAGGTTCGATGGCACCAGCCTGACGTTCGACGTCAAGGTGCTTGAGGGCGCGGCAATCTCCGGCGGCCCCGTCGCCGTGTTCATCGACTGGTTTGCCGCCCGGGGTGCCTATGGCGGCGGCGTCGCCCATGTCGGAGGCTTTGGCGGGACCACGGTGATGCGCGGCGGTGGCTACTGGCACGCTCCCGTCTATCACGGTGCCTGGTATGGCCGTCCCGCCCTTGGCGTCGGCGCGGGTGCCGTGGCCGCCGGTGTGGCTGTCGGAGCCATGGCCGGCGCCGCGGCTGCGTCGCCCTACTACCCA
>JBMOJG010000180.1:0-6483 GCA_049316925.1 Alsobacter sp.
CCGTGGCCGCCGACCGGTCCGATGCTGCATAATGTGGGGCAGTCCTGCGCCGCCGTGAGGCCGGAATCGGCGCACCCGCCAGTGAAGGTGGCCTCGACCTCGAAGCCGAGGTCGAGGGCGGCTTGCCTGTAGAGCGAGAACAGAGCGAGACTTTCGGGTGTCTCCTCAAGCGGCAGGAACTCGCCCTTGATCGCCAGGGTCGCAGATGCGCCGGGGACGGAACAGTCCTCGACGATCATGCGGATGGTGTCGATTGCCAGCTGGCGCTGGGCGGCCTTGACATAGCGAAGGTCGATCTCGCCACTCGCCCAGGGCGCTATGGTGTTGACGGTCTGACCGCCCTTGATTGTGCCGACATTCACCGTGATGCCCGCCGGAAGGTCAGTGAGCCGATGCAAGGCCTGCACCTTCCGAGCGATCTCCTCGATCGCGGAAACGCCGCGTTCATAGAATGCGCCGGAATGGGCGGCCCTGCCGGTCACCGTCATCTCCATGAAGACGCCGCCCTTGCGGCCGCTGGTGATCCTGTGGGGTGCCTGGCTTGGCTCGGAGTTGAACACCACCTGCGCACCCCGCGCCTCCGCCTCGATGACTGGTCGCGAGGACGGAGAAGCGATTTCCTCGTCGCTCGTCACCAGCATGACGATCGGCGCGGGGTGACCGCCGAGCTCGGCAAAAGCCGCGAGGACGAAGGCGTTCATGACAAGGCCGGCCTTCATGTCGGCCACTCCTGGGCCGTAACCCCGGGAGCCCTCGATCCTGAACGGTCGGCGCTGCGGCTCGCCCTTCGGGAACACGGTGTCGCGATGGCCGAGCAGCAGGATTGGCCTCATCTCGTCAGAGGCCGGCTTTGGCAGCTCGGCGCGAATGGCATCGCCGAACACCGCATGAGGAATTGTCCCAGGCTCCAGACCCAGCGACCGGAAGAACTCGTTGAAGACTTCGCCGCAAGCGTCGACCCCGGCCTTGTCGTAGGTGCCCGAGTCGGCGTTCACCAGACGTTCCAGCAAATCGATCATTGCGGATCGTCGATCGGCGATCCATGCGGCGACGGTGGCTTCAGTGACGGCGGACATGACGGAACCCCTGCTGCTGACTGCTGAAAAAACGCAACCGACCTGACCCAGTTTGGATCTTGCGCGACGATCTGATCAAGGCCTACAATTCCAAAATATGGAACTCAGGTCCCATTTTTTGGAACTTGGCATGAGCGTTTTGACATCTGCCGCCGAGGTTCTCAGATGCTTCGGCCCTGATCGGCTGGAATTGACGGTGACGGATGTCGTTGCCCTTCGACGTGCGCCGAAGAGCTCCACATCGCGGCTGCTGCGCGCCATGCGTGATGCCGGTCTGCTGGAGACGGTCGGCGACAGCAAGCGGTACCGGCCGGGAATCCTGCTGTTCGAGCTTGGCCAATCCTATCGTGCTGGCTCGACACTGGTCGCCAGGGCGCACGATGTCGTCTCCGGCATCGTCGATCGCGTGGGCCACACCGGCTACGTGTCCGTTCGAGACGGCCTTGACGTGATGGGCCTGACCTATGTGGCAGGGCGCAACGTCCTGCGTGTCGGCACTCCTGTAGGCCGGCGTCTGCCGTTGAGCGCGAGCGCTACCGGGCGGACACTGCTGGCCAGGCTGGGCAACGACGAGGTGCGCGCACTGTTTCCCGGTGCATTGCCGCAGCCTTCACCACGCGCGCCACGCTCGCTCGAAGATCTTGCCGCACGCCTCGACGGTGTGCGTCGCATGGGCTTCGCCGAATCCGACGGAGAAGCCAACCCGGGTGTCGGGGCGCTCGCCTCCGCGGTCGGCGACCCGGAGACGGGCGAGGTTGTCAGCCTCTGTGTGACCTACCCCCAATCGACGGTGACCGCCGCCGAGAGGCTCCAGATCATCGACGGGCTCCTTGAGGGAGCCTGCAGCATCGCAACGATCATGGGCGATGCGCGTTGCGCGGCGCTCCACGTGGCGTCGCGATCCCGGACTCACCAGGACGCATGAAATGACCGACCCGACCCGTTGGCGCATTGGCTTCGACATCGGCGGAACCTTTACCGACTTTATCCTCTATGACGACCGCGAGGGACGCGTGACGCTGCACAAGCGCCTCACGACCCCGCAGGATCCGTCGGAGGCGGCACTGATGGGCCTCGAGGAAATCGTCGCGATGGCCGGCATCGGCCTCGCCGACGTGGGCGACATCGTGCATGGCACGACCCTGGTCACCAACACCGTCATCGAGCGCAACGGCGCCCGCCTCGGACTGATCACGACGGAGGGCTTCCGCGACATCCTCGAGATGGGGACGGAGCAGCGCTACGACATCTACGATCTGTTCCTGCAGTTTCCGGAGCCCATGGTTCCCCGGTCGCGCCGGCTGGGCGTGCCGGAGCGGATCGACCGTGACGGTGCGGTCGTCGCGCCGCTCGATCTTGACGCCGTCCGCGCGGCACTGCGCACGTTCGTGACTGACGGTGTGCAGGCCGTGGCCGTTTGCCTGCTGCATGCCTACCGGAACCCCGTTCACGAGATGGCGATCGGCAGACTCATCCGCGCCGAGTATCCGCAGCTCTTCGTATCGCTGTCGCACGAGGTGGTTGCCGAGCTTTGGGAGTACCAGCGCTGCGTGACGACCTGCGCCAATGCGTATGTTCAGCCCCTCATGGACCGCTACGTCGCGCGACTGGAAAGCGAACTCGCGATGCGCGGTTTTGCAGGCGCCCTGCGCCTGATGCACTCGGCGGGTGGCCTCGTCGCCCCTGCGGCGGCGCGCGCCTTCCCGATCCGCCTTCTCGAATCCGGCCCGGCTGGCGGTGGCCTCGCAACGGCGCTGTTCGGTGATCTCGCCGGCCAGAAGGACGTGATTTCCTTCGACATGGGAGGAACCACCGCGAAAGCCTGCATGATCGAGAACGGGCGCGCCGAAATTGCGCCCATGATGGAGGCGGGGCGCGTTCACCGCTTCAAGAAGGGCTCGGGACTCCCCATCAAGGCGCCGGTGATCGACATGATCGAGATCGGTGCCGGTGGTGGCTCCATCGCTTCTATTGACGAGGTCGGCCTTCTCCGGGTGGGCCCGCACTCGGCCGGCTCCGATCCCGGCCCGGCCTGCTACGGTCTGGGGGGAACGAGGCCAACCGTCACGGACGCCAACCTTGTGCTGGGCTATTACGACCCCGGCTTCTTCCTCGGTGGCCGCATGACGCTCGACCTCGATGCAGCGCGCCGCGCCGTCGCGACGGTGGCGGAACCACTGGGGCTCTCCGTCGAGGAGACCGCCTCGGGCATCCACAGGGTTGTCATTGAAGGCATGGCCGCTGCGGCGCGCGTGCACCTCGTCGAGAAGGGGAAGGATCCGCGCAGCTACGCCATGGTCGGGTTTGGCGGGGCTGGCCCCGCGCATGCTGCGGAAGTGGCGCGCGCCCTCGGCGTGCGCGAACTGATCGTCCCCCCCGCTTCGGGCGCTGCCTCTGCGCTGGGCTTTCTCGCCGCGCCGCTGTCTTTCGATCTGGTGCAGTCGCGTCCCGTAGAGTTCTCCGCCGGCTTCGATGTCGCCGGTGTCAACACCGTGCTGGCGGACCTTGAGGAGCGCGGGCGCCGCCCCCTGGTCGACGCAGGCATCGTGGCGGCCGACATCAGCGTCGAGAGAACGGCAGACATGCGCCTCGTCGGGCAGATGCACGACATCGCCGTGCCGCTGCCGGCCGGCGTGCTGACGACCGCTGACCTCGCGGCAATCCGCGCTGCGTTCGACCGTGTCTATGCGGCCCGCTACACGACGCCCCCGGCGGGGTCCCGCATCGAGGCCATCAACTTCCGCGTGCGCTGCGTCGGGCCGACGCCGCGACTGTCGCTCAGGGGAGCGACCGGCGGCGACCACCTTTCAGCCAGGATCAAGGGAACGCGGCGCGCGTGGTTCGACGGCGCGTTCCACGACACGCCTGTCTACGACCGCTACGCCCTCGTGCAGGGCGACAGCTTCCCCGGCCCCGCAATCATCGAGGAACGGGAAGCGACGACGGTCGTGCTGCCGGGCGACCTCGTGTCGATCGACGATAGCCTGAACATCCGCGTTGCCATCGGCATTCCAACGCCGGTGTCAGCTTTGATCTCGGCCTCGACCCCTCTGGTGGACGCGGTGCGCCTGATCGAGGCGGACCCGATCGCGCTCGAGATCATGTGGAGCCGTCTTGTCACGGTCGTCGAGGAGATGTGGCTCACCGTCTGCCGCACGGCGTTCTCGCTTGTGATCTCGGAGGCGCAGGACTTCGCCTGCGAGCTGCTCGACCCGGATGGCGAAACGCTGGCGCACTCGCCGCGCGCCATGCCCGTGTTCAACCTGACATTGCCACGCGCGGTGAAGGCGCTGCTGGACCGCTATCCCGCCGAGACACTGAAGCCGGGTGACGTGCTGGTCACCAATGATCCGTGGTTGTGCGCCGGGCATCTCTTCGACATCGCCGTGGTGACCCCGTGTTTCCGGGACGGGCGCCTGGTCGGCCTGCTCGGGACCGTCGGCCATGTGTCCGACATTGGCGGGACCAAGGATTCGCTCAGGGCGCGCGAAATCTACGAGGAGGGCTTCCAGATCCCGCCGATGAAGCTCTACGAAGCCGGCCAGCCCAACGAGAGCCTTCTGCGCCTGCTCAACGAGAACGTGCGCAACGGAGAGCAGGTGCTGGGAGACCTGCACTCCTTTGTCGCGGCCAACGCGCTCGGCGGCGAGCGGCTTCTCGCATTCATGGCGGATTACGGCATGCACGACCTGCGCGCGCTGGCGGCGGTCGTGCAGGGCCGCTCGGAGCGCGCGATGCGCGATGCCGTCGCGGCGATCCCCGACGGCATCTACGAATCCGAGATCTGGAACAACCCGCTCGGCACGCCGTTGCGCTATCCGGTCAAGCTGACCGTGAAGGGCGAGGAGATCGAGGTCGATTTCGCCGGTGCGCCACCGCAGCTGCCCCAGGGCGGCCTGAACTCGACCCTGAACTACACGGCCGCGCACGCGACATACCCGCTGAAATGCATGCTGACCCCGAATGTACGCGGCAATGCTGGCTGCTACCGGCCGTTCTCGGTGTCAGCCCCTGAGGGCTCGATCCTCAACCCCCGCCGACCGGCGTCGGTCAACATCCGCACCCGGACCGGGTGGTACATCGCACCGAATATCTTCCGCGCGCTCGCGGAGGCCGCCCCCATCCAGGTCCAGGCCTTTACCGGGCTGCCGATGGCGGCCAACATCTACGGCCAGACGGCAGACGGGCGCATCTACTCCGACCTCCTGTTCATGGGAGGAGGGCAAGGCGGTTCGGCACGCGGCGACGGCAAGTCCGGGTTGCTGTGGCCGACCTCGGCAGCGAACACGTCAATCGAGCTGTTCGAGACGCGCGTACCCGTGCTCGTGCTCGAGAAGACCTACCTGGCCGACAGCGGCGGACCGGGGCGCCACCGTGGCGGTCTCGGCCAGCGTGTGCGTCTGCGGAAGCTTGCCGACGACGGACTGGCCACGCTGGTGGCCGTCTACCCTGAGGGTGTGAAAAACCTCCCCGAAGGCCTATTCGGCGGCCATGCCGGCAGCGCGGCGCGTGGCGCGATCCTCGATGCCGAGGGCGCGCTGGTGCATGACTGCGGCACCGGCGAACTGGTGTCCGTCGACCGCATCGACCGTATCGTCGAGGTCCTGCTGGCCGGGGGTGCCGGCTACGGCGACCCCCGCGAGCGCAAACGGAAGGATGTCGAGGACGATGTCGCCAACGAGCGCGTGACACCCGACGGCGCCCGGCGCGACTATGGCATGGAACCTGCCCGCCGGCGGGCTGAGACGTAGGCAAGCCGACCGCGCCGGCGGCGCGTCGGGCTATTGGACGAACCCGTGGAGGGATGGGACATGGACAGACGACACGTACTTCGACTTGCGGCAGCGACGACCATCGTCAGCGGCACGCTGGCGGGGACAATCGCCACCACAGCCGCACAGGCGCAGGCGAGGAAGATCCTCATCGTTGCCAGCAATCAGGACGTACCGAACTTCGACCCGCATGTCGCGACCGGCTACTCGGCTGCCGCTTTCATGCGCAATCTTTACGATTCGCTCGTCCGGGTGGAAGGCAACCCGGTGAAGGTGGTGCCCCACCTTGCCCAGTCGTGGACGGTGTCGCCCGACGGCATGGAGTACACCTTCAGGCTCGATCCGTCGGCGAGGTTCTCGGACGGTTCGCCGGTGACCGCGGACGCCGTCGTCTACTCGTTCCAGCGGCTGATCCGCCTCTCCAAGGGCAATTCCTGGATGATTGCCGGCATCATCGACCAGAACAGCGTAACGGCGGTTGACCCGCAAACTGTCAGGATCAAGCTGGTCAAACCCTTCGTTGCGTTCGGGCATGTCCTGCCGTGGCTGTGGGTCGTGAACCCCAAGGAGGTCGAGGCCAACAAGGGTGCGGACGACGGCCAGACCTGGCTGCGCAGCAACGTGGCCGGCTCCGG
>JBMOJG010000181.1:0-6450 GCA_049316925.1 Alsobacter sp.
TTCTCGCCGGATACCGTCCGGCTGGTGACGCTGTTCCTGGCCGACCCGATGGCGCGGCTGCCGAGCTTTCCGCGCTTCGGGCCCAGCGAATACCCGTTCCCGGTGGCACTGAAGACCGGCACGTCGCAGGGCTATCGCGACGCCTGGATCGTGGCCTGGTCGGGCCGCTACATGGTCGGCGTCTGGGTCGGGCGCGGCGATGCCGGCACCATGTCGCAGCTGTCGGGGGCCCGCACCGCGGCGAGGCTCGCCCACGCGGTGCTGCTGCGGCTGCATGGCACGACGCCCGGGGACCTGGCCGATCCCGGCTTCGCGACGCCGCAGGACCGGGTCCCGGTCGAGCTGTGCGTCTACGGCGGCAAGCGCAGCGTCGGCGGCTGCGGCCAGACCCTGACGGAATGGGTGCGCCCCTCCGAGATGCCAGTCGTCGAGGAGGCGGCGGTGCTGCGGACCGGGGCAGACGGGACCCGTCTCGAACTCGCCATGGCACCGGCACACCGTGCCTGGGCCCGCGGCGAAGGCTATCCGCTGGCGGAGACGGCGGCCGTGGTCTCCGCCGCACCGGTGCATCTGTCGGTGTCGACACCGGAAGACGAGAGCCGGATCTGGCGCAACCCCGAGGTCCCTGCCGGGCTGCAGAAGCTCGCCCTCAGGGCCGTGGTCGAGCCGCGGGTTCCCGAGGTCGTGTGGTATGTCGACGGGCGTCCGTTTGCGGTGACCGATCCGGACGCGCCGGTGTTCTGGCCGGTCCAGCCCGGCCTGCACCGGTTCCAGCTGCGCCTTCCGGGGCGGCCGGAGACGTCGCGGACGATCAAGGTCGTCATCGAATAGTGCGCTGATCGCCGGCTGCGGGGACCGGCGCCTTTCCAAGGGGCGCGGCACCCGGTATGGGAAGCGTTCCGCCGAGGCGCTCGCCCGGCCCCAGGACGATCCAATCCGCCATGACCGAGGCCCCCGCCGCCCGCCGGCGCACCTTCGCGATCATCTCGCACCCCGACGCCGGCAAGACGACGCTCACCGAAAAGCTGCTGCTGTTTGGCGGCGCCATCCAGCTCGCGGGCGAGGTCAAGGCGAAGAAGAACCGTGTCAGCGCGCGCTCGGACTGGATGGGGATCGAGAAGGAGCGCGGCATCTCGGTGGTCACCTCGGTGATGACGTTCGAATATGCCGACTGTGTCTTCAACCTGCTGGATACTCCCGGCCACGAGGACTTCTCCGAGGACACGTACCGGACGCTGACCGCGGTCGACTCGGCCGTGATGGTGATCGACGCCGCTAAGGGTATCGAGGCGCGCACCCGCAAGCTGTTCGAGGTCTGCCGCCTGCGCGACATCCCGATCGTCACCTTCATCAACAAGATGGACCGGGAGAGCCGCGATCCGTTCGACCTGCTCGACGAGATCGAGAAGACGCTGGCGCTGGATACCGCCCCGGTCACCTGGCCGATCGGCCGGGGCCGCAGCTTTGCCGGCACCTACGACATCGGCCGCTCCAGCCTGCGGCGGATCGACAACGACGACACGCTGCAGAAGGTCAACGGGCCGGAGGATCCGGTGCTGGCGGCGCTGCTGCCCGAGCACGAGCGCGATGCCTTTCGCGAGGAGATCCTGCTCGCATCCGAAGCGCTGAAACCCTTCACGCTGAAGGCCTTCCGCGAGGGCCATCTGACGCCGGTGTTCTTCGGCAGCGCGCTGAGAAATTTCGGCGTGCGCGACCTCATCGACGCGCTGGCCGCCTATGCGCCGCCGCCGCGCGGCCAGGATGCCGACCTGCGCCGGGTCGAGGCCGAAGAACCGCGCATGACCGGCTTCGTCTTCAAGATCCAGGCGAACATGGATCCCAACCACCGTGACCGCATCGCCTTCATGCGCGTGTGCTCCGGTCGGTTGGTGCGGGGCATGAAGGCCAAGCTGGTGCGCACCGGCAAGAGCATGAGCCTGAACACGCCGCAGTTCTTCTTCGCCCGCAACCGCGCCATCGCCGACGAGGCCTGGGCCGGCGACGTGGTCGGCATCCCCAACCACGGCACGCTGCGCATCGGCGACACACTGACCGAGGGCGAGGACTTGCTGTTTCGCGGCGTGCCGAGCTTCGCCCCCGAGATCCTGCGCCGGGTGAAGCTGCAGGACGCCATGAAAGCCAAGAAACTGCGTGAGGCGCTGCAGCAGATGGCCGAGGAGGGCGTCGTGCAGCTGTTCGTGCCGCAGGACGGGTCCGGCGCCATCGTCGGGGTGGTGGGTGCGTTGCAGCTGGACGTTCTGGCCGAGCGTCTGCAGGCCGAATACGGCCTGCCGGTCGGCTACGAGCAGACCCGGTTCTCCCTGTGCCGCTGGATCACCGCCGAAGACCGCGTCGCGCTTGACAGCTTCATGGCAACGAAGTCGTCCGCCATTGCCGTCGACCTCGACGGAGCGCCGGTGTTCATGGCCGAAAGCGCCTTCACGCTGCGCTATGACCAGGAGCGGGCACGCGGCATCGTGTTCTCGGACGTGAAGGACTATCAGGTCCGCGACAGGGCGGCCTGACCGGTGGTCTGGCCACCGTTGGCCCTTCGGCCGGTGGCGAGGAGCAGGGCTGCAAGGCCGGCGGCCAGCCCCAGGAACAGCACGATTGACAGGCCGAAACCGGGCACGGTCAGCGCAGCCAGAAGCACGATGAAGCCTGAAGCGACGACAGCGGCGGTGACGATCGCCTGGGCGTTGAACGACGGCATGACGATCTCCCACCATCGGCGTCTGGCGCCGTGTGTTGCTGAAACCGTGATAGGGGGCCTCCCGGCGGTGGCGCGCCGTTCGGGACGGCGTTCTGTCCATGGCGGCCTGGCCGCAGCATGCGAGATGACAGCGGGATAATGACCGGTCCGGAGCGCGCAACACCATCTGGAGGAAACCGGATCCGGTTGCCGGATGATGCGGTGCTGGCGGGTCGCGCGGCCGGCCGCTACACAGAGGGGCCAGCATGCGGAGGCTCCATGCCAAGCCTGATCCCCGATTCGTCCGACCTGACGATCGCCTTTGGCCATCGCGCCTACCGGCTCGCGGATGCCTTTGGCGAGCGTCATCCCGAGATCGCGCATTTCCAGGCATTCTCGACCGAGGAGCTCAGGGCCCGCATGGGCGAGGTGGACGTGCTGGTGGCCTCGTTCCTCTGGCATGACAGCCTGCTCGATCATGCGCCGAAACTGCGCTTCATCCAGTCGGTCAGCGCCGGCGTCGATCACTTCCCCAAGGAGGCGCTGCGCGCCCGCGGCATTCGCCTGGCTTCCGCCCAGGGGGCGAATGAGCGGGCCGTGGCCGAGCACGCGATGGCGCTGATCCTGGCACTGACGCGCCGACTCGGTGAGGCACGCGACAACCAGGCCAAGGCGCACTGGCGCGGCATGATCGGCGACCGGAGCCGGCGCGAGGACGAGCTGGGCGGCAAGACGCTGGTGATCGTCGGCATGGGGCGGATCGGCAGCCGGCTCGCCCGGCTGGCGCGCGCCTTCGACATGCGGGTGATCGGCGTCCGCCGCAACGCCGATCCGCAGCCCGAACTGGCTGACAGCATGGTCCCCACGGCCCGGCTGCACGAGGCACTGGTCGAGGCCGACATTGTCGCGCTCACCTGCCCGCTGACGCCCGAGACCACCAACCTCATTGATGCCGCCGCCCTGGCGGCACTGCGGCCGCAGGCGATGCTGGTCAATGTCGCCCGCGGCCGGGTCGTGGACGAGGAGGCCCTGATCACGGCGCTGCAAGGCAGCAGGCTCGCCGCGGCGGGGATCGACTGCACGCAGGAGGAGCCGCTCGCCGCGAACTCGCCGCTGTGGGCGATGCCGCAGGTGGTGCTGACGCCGCACACCGCCGGCGAGACGTGCCGCTACGAGGACAACATCATGGCCATCCTCGACGACAATCTCGGCCGGCTCTGGCGCGGCGAGACCGACCTGCTCAACCAGATCATCTGAGCCCGTCCGGTCTCGCGCTGGCGGATCGCCATGTCCGCCAGCGGGGTTGTCCCTGACATCCGGCTGCTTCAGATCACCACGGTGATGCGGCGGGCGGCGCGGGTCAGGCCGGTGTAGAGCCAGCGGGCGCGGTGCTCGCGGAAGGCCCAGCCTTCGTCGAACAGCACGACGTCGTCCCATTGCGAGCCCTGCGCTTTGTGCACGGTCAGCGCGTAGCCGTAGTCGAACTCGTCGGTGTCGCGGCGCAGCAGCCAGGGGATCTCCTCGTCGCCGCCCTCGAAGAAGTCGCGCAGGACTTTCACGCGCACGCTCTTGCGGCGGACGACGCCGTCGTCGGGGAGGATCTCGAGACGGATCATGCCCTTTGCGGGTTCACGCAACGCCTTGACGGTCCAGATGCCGCCGTTGAGAAGGCCCTTCTTCTTGTCGTTGCGCAGGCACACCAGCTTCTCGCCGGCCGCCGGCATCGGGTCGCGGAGGCCCATCAGCTCGCGGATGCGGCGGTTGTAGAGCTTGCGCGTCCTGTTGGTGCCGACCAGCACCTGGTCGGTGGCGAGGACCGCCGCCGCGTCGATGGCGTCGCGGCGGATCACGCGGCTGTCGCCGAAGCTGCCGAGCTCCAGCCGCTCGCCCTCGCGCACCGCCATCGACAGGCGGATGATCGGGTTGTCGCGGGCCTGGCGATGCACCTCGGTCAGCATCATGTCGGGCTCGTGGTCGGTGAAGAAGCCGCCGCCCTTGACCGGCGGCAGCTGAGCCGGATCGCCCAGCACCAGCACCGGCGTGCCGAAGGACAGCAGGTCGCGGCCGAGCTCCTCGTCGACCATCGAGCACTCGTCGATGATGATCAGGTCAGCCTTGGCGGCGGCGCTCTCGCGGTTCAGAACGAAGGACGGCTCCTCGCTCTCCACCTCGCGCGGCCGGTAGATCAGGGCGTGCAGCGTGGTTGCGCCCTCGCAGCCCTTCTGGCGCAGCACATGCGCGGCCTTGCCGGTAAAGGCACCGAACGCGACCTCGCCCTTGAAGCCCTCGGCGAAATGCCGTGCGAGTGTGGTCTTTCCGGTGCCCGCATAGCCGAACAGCCGGAACACCTGCGGCCGGCCGGACTTCAGCCAGGCCGAGACCCGGGCGAGTGCATCCTCCTGCTGGGGTGACCATTGCATCGGATCAGCCTAGCCGATTCACCGTGCCAACGGGCGCAGTCCGGCCACCGCCGTCATGATGACGCCGGTGAGGATCAGTGCGCCACCGGCCAGAGTCGTGAGCGCCGGCGTCTCGCCGAGCAGCAGCCAGCCCCAGACCGGGGAGAACACGGCCTCGGTCTGGGCAAGCACGACGAGGCCGACGGCAGGCACGACCGGCGAGGCCAGGTTGAAGCAGGCCACGCCGACGCCGATGAAGACGGCGCCGTGCAGCAGCGCCATGGCGATGTCCTGGGCCGGGGGCACCAGGGTGCGGCCCGACGCGAGGGTGACGGTGGCGCACACCACCAGGGTCATGGCCGCCGTGCCGGCCAGCGCCGGCGTGAAGTCGCGACCGGGCGCGATGCGGACGCAGATCGAGTAGGTGGCAAAGCCGACCGATGAGAGCAGTGCCGCGGCATTGCCGATGATGCTGCCGCCGCCCATGTCGCCGCCCACCATCACCAGCAGGCCGGCACCGGCGAGCATGATGGCGATGATGGCCACCCGGGTGAGTGGCTCCTTGAGAATAACGCGCCCGAGCACGAGGCTGAGCAGCGGCGTGATCGACGCCAGGAAGATCGCATTGGCGATGGTCGTCGCCTTGAGGGCGTACACGAACGCGATGGCAGCCAGCGACAGGCCGGCGGCGCCGATCCAGCCGGGCAGGCCGCCGCTGGCGAAGCGGGGCAGCAGCGGGCCACGACCGCGCAGCACCGCGGTCGCCTCGACGGCGAGCAGCAGGCCGACCGAGCGCCAGACGAGGTACTGCCAGCTGTCGCTGTCGGGCGCGAGACGCACCGTGATGCCGCCGAAGCTCCACAGCGTGCCGGCAGTCAGCGCCAGCACGGCCGCGACGGCAGGTTTGGGGCGCAGGAGCGCGTCGGGAATCAGCATCGGGGGAACCGGCAGCCGGGGCGGTGGCCGCGATATCGCGTCAGCCGGGCCGGTGCGTCAATGCCGGCCCGGTGGTCAGGCGGCACTGTCCGTGATTGCAGTGGATGTGTCGCCGAGCTCAGCGGGGCCACGGGCGGCAGCCGCCGCGGCGCGAGCGGCACGGTCAGCGCGCAGGACGAAGCGCAGCTGGTAGCTAAGCAGCCGCCAGTTCAGCGGCTTGGTGACGTAGGACGTGGCGCCGACCTCATAGGCCCGGTCGATCGCAAACAGGTCGTCGCGGCCAGTGATGACCACCACCGGCAGGGTTGCGAGCCGTTCGTCGGAGCGGATCCGCATGATCAGGCCAAGGCCATCGAGGCGCGGCATGTCGAGGTCGATCAACGCCATGTCGAAGGTGGTGTCGACCAATCGCTCCCAGGCCTC
>JBMOJG010000182.1:0-6449 GCA_049316925.1 Alsobacter sp.
CAGCGGGGTCGAGCGCGTCTATATAGCGGCACTCGCGGCCGATCTTTTCCAGGTTGCCGAGCGCCTTTTCCTCGATCGTGGAGAGGCCGCCCGCAATGTTGCCCTTGGTGGGCTGGCTGTCGGAGAGATCGTCGGTCTTGTGCGCCTCGATCACGTCTTCCTGGTAGGACTTCCACATGGCGTACCAGCGCTCGCCCACCTCAGGGGTCGCCGCGCGGGCCTTGCACAGGTGCTCGGCGCCGGTGATCTCGGAGGTCTCGCCGAATACGCCATAGATGCCGCGCGGCAGGAGCTTGTCGTACATATTTCCGACGGTCGGGCAGGACGAGAGGCCCGTCGTGGTGTCGGACTCGCCGCACTTGGTCGAGACCCAGAGCTCGCCGATGTCGCATTCCTCGCGACGCAGCTCCGAGGCCCACTGCACCATCTTCTTGGCCTCATAGGAGGCCCGGGCGATGGTGGCGATATCGCCATGGCCCTCGATGCCGAAGCCGACGACGGGCTTGCCGGTGCGGGCGATGCCCTCGACCACCTTGGCGGTCCAGCCGTCCTCGATGCCGATCACCACGACGGCGGCGACATTCGGGTTGGCACCCGTGCCGATCAGGGTACGGAAATGCAGGTCGAGGTCCTTGCCGAACTGCAGCCGCCCATAGGCGTGCGGCAGGGCCAGTGTGCCCTTGATGTTGTTGGCCACGGCCTCGCAGGCCGTGTTGGACAGGTCGTCGAGCGGCAGGATGACGACGTGGTTGCGGACGCCGACGCGTCCATTTTCGCGGCGCCAGCCCCAGAAGGTCAGCTTGGCGGGCGGCACCGTGGGTACCGAGGTGCGCGGCGCCACGGTCTTGCCGGCAGACGACGCCTTTGCGGCCTTCGTCGCGGGCTTCACCTGCGCCGCAGCCTTGGCCTTGCCGTCGGCCTTGCCCTTGCCCGTCGCCTTGGTCTTGCCGGGGGCTTTCGTTTCGCTCTTTGCCATCATGGCCTCCCGATCACCAGCGCTTGGTCTTGATATTCTGGACGTGCGCGTGCTCGCCCTTCTTGATGGCGGCGACAGCCTTGCCGATGTCCTCGCCATATTTCCAGATCGTGTCGCCCTTCTTGATGTCGACGAGCGCGACCTTGTGGCCGATGGGAATGTCCATCTTGGCCTTGAGCTTCAGGGTGGTGTCATTGTCCGTGACCAGCACCAGCATGTCTGTGCCGGCCTTCAGTCCCTCGACGACGACCACGCCGACCGTGTCCTTGGGGCTGTGGACGAGGCAGTGGGGAATGCTCATCAGGCGATCCTCTGGCGAAACAATCCGGTGTCCTGCTGCCCTTCGCCGCCAGACGCGCGCGTCCGGGCGGGACGCAGCCGGCGCTAGCGTACGGGAGGGCTGGCTGCCGGGCCGGAACCCCGCGCGAACCATAGTCTTGTATAAGATATAAGATGAAGTATCGTGTCAATCATGGCGATGCCCTCCGACACCGACGCGGCCACGGGACCCAGGCTCGGCTTCCGGCCCCTGTACCAGCAGGTGCGCGACATGTTCGTGCAGCGCATGGTTGAAGGGCGCTGGGCGCCCGGGCAGGCATTGCCCAGCGAAATTGACCTCGCTGGCGAGATCGGAGTGAGCCAGGGCACGGTCCGCAAGGCGCTCGATGCCATGGCGACCGAGCGGCTGGTGGTGCGCCGGCAGGGCCGGGGCACCTTCGTGGCCGAGCATGACGAGGCCCGGATCCTGTTCCAGTTCTTCAAGCTGGTGCCGGATGCGGGTGAACCGGCCTTTCCGGAAAGCCGGGTCGATTCGGCGACACAGGAACCTGCAAGCCTCGCGGATGCGGACCGCCTGCGTCTGAAGCCCGGCGCGCCGATCCTGCGGATCCAGCGCGTTCGGTCGCTGGGTGGCAGGCCGGTTGTCGCCGAAACGGTCGTCCTGCCGGCCGGGCTGTTTCCCGGCTTCGTTGACGGCCCGATCCCCAACAATCTTTATGGTTCATTCGCAACCCGTTACGGCATCACGGTGGCGCGGGCCCAGGAGCGGCTGAAGGCCGTGGCACTGGACGAGACGGACGCCTCGGCGCTCGGCGTGCCGGCCGGAACGGCGGCCCTGCTGATCGACCGGTTGGCACTCGGCCTCGATGGATTGCCCGTCGAGTGGCGGCTGAGCCGTTGCCTGACGGCTGATTTCCACTACCATTCTGATCTGACGTAATAAATCCACGCGAAAAACTGCGTGATTTGGAGGATTCTGGAATGACGCCTCGTCACACCCGGCCGGCGTTCGCCGCGCTGCTGGCCGCCGCGCTGACCGCCACACCCCTAGCTGCTCAGGACTTTCCCACCAAGCCGATCGCGCTCATCGTGCCTTACGCGGCCGGCGGACCGTCCGACGTCATCGGTCGGCTGATCGGCCAATCGATGAGCCAGACGCTGGGACAGCAGATCGTGATCGAGAATGTCGCCGGTGCCGGCGGCACGACGGGGGCTGAGCGCGTCAGCAAGGCGGCACCCGACGGCTACACGCTGCTGATCCACCACGTGGCGCTCGCTGCCGGACACTCGCTTTACAAGCTGCGCTACGACACCACCACGGCGTTCGAGCCGGTGGGGCTGATCAATTTCGGGCCGTTCGTGCTGACCGCGCGGGCGAACTATGAGCCCAACACGGCGGCTGAAATGCTGGCGAAGCTCAAGGCCGACGGCACCAAGGTGAGCGTCGCCCATGCGGGCGTCGGATCCGGCTCGCATCTGTGCGGCATGATGCTCACGCAGGGGCTTGGCACGAGCTTCACCTATGTGCCCTACCGCGGCACGGGACCGGCGATGAACGATCTGGTCGCCGGCCAGGTCGACGTGCTGTGCGACCAGACCACCAACGCCATCCCGCAGATCGAGGGCGGCAAGGTGAAAGCCTATGCGGTCACCTCCAGCACCCGCCTGGCGCAGCTGCCGAACCTGCCGACGCTGCAGGAGGCGGGTCTGAAGGACGTGGAGGTTACCGTCTGGCACGCGCTCTACGCGCCGGCGGGGACACCGAAGCCGGTGATCGACAGACTGCATGCGGCCCTGCAGAAGGCCCTGGCCGACGAGACGATCCTGAAGCGGTTCACCGATCTCGGCACCGTGACCTTCCCTGTGGAACAGCGCAGCCCGGTGGCCCTGTCGGCTTACTTGAAAGCGCAGGTGGCCCGCTGGGCCGAGGTCATCAAGACGTCAGGGATCAAGCCGGAATAAAGCCTGAGGCGCCGGTCCACACGGTCTCGACGGCCGGCGGACCGGCCCCCTCGGGGACGCGCTCGAGCGCGGGTCCGAGGGTAATCGCCGCTCCGGCGCGGGCGAAGACCGCCATCTCGCCCAATCCGAGGTGGAGGCGCAGAACACTGCCCCCCACGATCGCAGGACCTCCCTCCGGGAACCTGTGCCAGGTGCCCTCAGGAAGATAGACGGCGACCTCGCCGCCTGGCCGGGTACAGGCTGCCACCAACAGGTCCGGCCCACACAGCCACTGCTCCTCGAAGGCCCAGGCGGCGGGCTCTTCCGGGCAGGCCAGCACCATGGCGCGCTGCACCGGCAGGCCGCTGCGGGTCGCCTCGGTCACGGCGGCCCACAGATAGGGTAGCAGCCGGTAGCGCAGCGCCAGCGCCGCGCGCACGGCGGCCTCCGCGTCTGGTCCATAGGCCCAAGGCTCCCGCGGCCCGATGCCGTGGAACCGCAGATGCGAGACGAAGATCGCCGCCTGGGTCCAGCGGACATAGAGTTCGGGATCGCGCCGATCCTTGTAGAAGCCGCCGATGTCGCTTGCGTGGAACGGCCCGCCCGACAGCCCCCATGAGACACCACCCCGGATCGAAGCGGCAAACCCCTCCCAGTCGGCCTGGGGATCACCGCCCCATTGCACCGGATAGCGTTGGCTTCCGGCCCAGCCGGCGCGCCCGAACAGGAAGGCGTCGCCCGGCCGGTAGAGCTGCGCCGCTTCATGGACGCAGCGGTTGTAGAGCAACGGGTAGACATTATGCAGCCGCTCGCCGGTGTCGCCATTGTGGGCGATGCAGTCGGGCTCGACCTGCTCGCCGAAGTCGGACTTGATCATGTCTATGCCAGCCTCGAACAGCGGCCGGTGGGCGTCGCGCCACCACGCATAGGCCTCCGGGTGGGTGAAATCGACAATGCCGCTGTCGGGCAGCTGGGTCAGCACCTGGCCGAAGGGCTCGGGATCGAACGCATAGCGGAAGGGCTGCCCGGTGCGGCGGTCCCTGAGCAGCCAGCCCTTGCGGGCGAAGTCCTCGAAATACGGACCATCGACCGACACCAGCGGATATTCCCAGACGCAGATGTGGAAGCCGAGATCGCGCAACTCCTTCAGCACCGGCAGGGCATCGGGATAGCGCTTGGGGTCGAAGAAGAAGTGGAAGCGGGTATCGGTGTCCTGCCAGGCCCGGCCGTCGAACGTGATGGTGTCGCACGGCATGCCGCGGGCCCTGACCTCGCGGGCGACGGCGAGGATCTCGTCAGCCGTCCGGTAATAGGCCTTGGACAGGATCGCGCCCAGCGACCACAGCGGCGGCGCGGGGGCCCGGCCGGTCAGCTCGGTGTAGGAGCGCAGAAGTGCCGCGCCGTCCTCGCCCACCGACAGCACCAGATCGAGGGACGGATCCTGCACGTGAATGGCGTAGCTGCGCTGCGACCACAGCGCATAGCCGACCGCGTGGGTCACCGTCGCGGGCGTGTGGACGAACGCTCCCCAGGCTGGCCGGCCGATCGCGCCGGGCGACCAGGCGAAGGGGGTGTTCTTGTAGGCGCGCTCGCCATTGACGCCGAGTGCATCGAACACCAGCGACCGCACCAGCTGCCCGCGCTTGTCGAGCCGGCCCCATTTCTCGCCGAGGCCATAGACCGGCTCCTCGGACGCCAGATCCAGCGCGACGAACCAGCCGTCATCGAGCCGGGCAAAGGGCGGCAGCCGATGCTCGCGGACGAAATGGCCATCGGTGGCGCTCCGCTGCGCGAGACGACCGTCCTTCTCCAGGCGGAACGCCAGCGGCGTTGACCACAGCGTCAGGCGGAACCCGTCCCAGTCCAGCACCGCCGTATCGCCGTCGAACGACAGCGCGGCCGCGCGCTCGGCCGGCTCGGCGACAAGGATGCCGTAATCCGGCCCGGCCTGCGGACCGAGCCGCACCCGCAGGCCGTCGGCCAGCGCGATCAGGACCATGTCGCCGTCCGGGGTCGCGACTGCCACGGACCCGGCCGAAAGCCGGCGGACCGGGCCGCGCGCGGCGAGTGCCGGAATGCGCGACCAGTTCGGTTCCTCGGGCAGGGGAAGGCTGGCAGTCATGGCGGTCTCCGGCGCGCCGCATCCGGCAGCGACAATCGGGCAGATGGGGCTCAGGCGATCTCGACGACGGGCAGGCCCATGCGTGTCGCCATGGCGCGGAGAGCCGGCCTGTGCTCGCCATACGCAAAGGCGACATGGTGCTCCAGCCCTTCCTGCATCATCGCCGCGGCGACCTCGCCGGCCTTGCGGTCGAAGCGCACGACGCCTGACGTCCCGGTGAAACTCATGGGGGCACGCAACACCTCGGCGCCGGCCAGCACCAGCCGCGGTGTGTTGTGGGCCTGGCTGACGCGGGCGACGGTGATGCGGCCTGGCTTGAGGGTGAATTCGGCCAGTAGCGGCATGCGGCGGTTGGAGTGGATCTGCACCTGAGGCTGGACGGCCGGGTCGGCCATGCCCAACGGAGCCGATCCGCAGTGCCAGAACACGCCGGTGTCGCCTGCGCCGTCCATGTCGACGATGTCGACGAGCCAGGACGGTTCAACGGCCAGCCCCTGCAGCAGCAGCGCAGTGAGCGCGCCGTAGACGTCGGCCTCGCACGCACAAGGCGTACCCTGCCCCGCCATCATGCCCATTGGGCCACATGCGGCGCAGCCATAGTCGGTGAACATCTCCGGCCAGCAGCGCACCGCGAAGCCGGCCAGGTCCTTCTCTCGGGCGAGATCATCGAGCGCCCGGAAGACACGCAGGGACCGGTCGAACTGGTCCTGGTCGAGGCCGTCGGCCCCTGCCAGCGTCGCCTCCACGGTGGACCTTGCCAACGCAACGGCATCGGCCGGAGCGGCACGGGCCCTCCCGAACAGATCGGGCAGGCTGATGGCCTCGACGCTCACGCCGGCCAGCCGCGCCAGGGCGTCGGGATCGTACCGGCAGGTGTCGAAGCCGGCCGGATGCTCGCCGACAAGCCCGATGCGGGCGCCGCGCAGGCCGTCGAGGACTGCGTCCGCGTGGGCCTCGTCCGCCGCGCCGGGCGCCGGTCCCGGCGGCAGCGGCGCCACGGCCACGCCCTGCCCTCCACGGGCAAGCGCCAACAGATCGGCCACCGCTTCCGGCGCGTCGGGTGCCGCGTAGAGCCAGCCGGCGGCGTGGCCGGCGCGGCCCAGCGCATGCATGTCCAGGTTGAGGCCGCAA
>JBMOJG010000183.1:0-6442 GCA_049316925.1 Alsobacter sp.
GCAGTCGGCCGAGGGGCCTGTGCGCTCAGGCCGTGAGTCGCACGGCAATCGCACATACGCCGCCCTTGACCTTGGTACCAACAATTGCCGGCTTCTGGTGGCGCGCCCGTCCTCCGACGGGTTTCGGGTCGTTGACGCCTTTTCGCGTATTGTCCGTCTCGGCGAGGGGCTTGGCGCGTCAAACCGGCTGCGCGACGTCGCCATTACCCGCACCATCGAGGCCCTGCACGTTTGCCGCTCGAAGATGGAAGGCCGCGGCGTGTCGCGGGCGCGGCTGATTGCCACCGAGGCGTGCCGGGCTGCGGTCAACGGGGCGGATTTTGTTGCCCGGGTTCGCGTAGAGACCGATCTCGAGCTCGAGGTGGTGGATCGCGAGACCGAGGCGCATCTGGCCGTCATCGGCTGTGCCGCGCTGGCCGATCCGGAGGCGGAGGGCACGCTGCTGTTCGATATCGGCGGCGGTTCATCTGAGCTGATCTGGCTGGGACGGCCACGGCGTGGCGCCTCGCTGCGCGACCGGGTCGTCGCCTGGACCTCGCTGCCCGTGGGTGTCGTGACCCTGGCGGAGCGCCATGGTGGCGTCGAGGTGACGCGCGACGGCTTTGAGGGCATGGTCCGCGAGGTCGACGGGCTTCTGGCGGCTTTCACCAAAGACGTCGCCATGGTCGGCCGATGCAGCCGGTTCCACCTGCTCGGCACGTCCGGCACCGTGACAACCATCGCGGGGGTCCACCTCGGCTTGGCGCGCTATGATCGCCGGCAGGTGGACGGAATTTGGATGGAGGACGCCGATGTCAGCACCGTCGTCGACCGGCTGATTGCGATGGGCTATAGGGAGAGGGCTTCCAACCCGTGCGTCGGCCATGAGCGCGCCGATCTGGTGCTCGCCGGTTGCGCGATCCTGGAGGCGATTCGTCGGGCCTTCCCGGCGCCGCGGCTGCGCATTGCCGACCGGGGGCTGCGCGAGGGAATCTTGATGCAGCTCATGCTCGAGGACGGGGTCTGGCACCCGGCGAAGAGGCGGCCCGCGTGACAGGCGAGTCCGGCCGCGAGGGCGGCCGCTCGCTGAAGCAGCGGGTCAAGACGGCGCGCAAGCGCACATCCTCGCAGAACCGCTGGCTGGAGCGGCAGCTGAACGATCCTTATGTGGCGCGGGCCAAGCGCGATGGATATCGCTCCCGCGCGGCCTACAAGCTCCTCGAGATGGATGACAAGTACCGGATCCTGAAGCCCGGGCAGCGCGTCGTCGATCTCGGTGCCGCGCCGGGCGGCTGGGCCCAGGTGGCGGCGGCGCGTGTCGGCTCGGTGCAGGGCCGCGGCAAGGTTGTGGGCATCGATCTCCTCGCAATTGCCCCTATTCCGGGCGTCAATTTCGAGGTGATGGACTTTTTGGCCGATGACGCACCCGACCGGCTGAAGTTCATGCTGGAAGGGCAGGCCGACGTGGTGATGTCCGACATGGCAGCCAATGCCACCGGCCACAAGAAAACCGATCACCTCAAGATTGTCGCGCTGGCGGAAATGGCGATCGATTTCGCCCGGCAGGTCCTGGCGCCGGGTGGAGCTTTCGTCGCCAAGGTTCTGCAGGGTGGGACCGAGAGTTCGCTGCTTGCGAACCTCAAGCGCGATTTCAGCACGGTTCGCCACGTCAAGCCTGCGGCGAGCCGGGCCGATTCGGCCGAGCTCTATGTCCTGGCCATGGGCTATCGCGGCGCGCGCGGCGTATCAGAACGCGGCACGGATGCGGCCGGCATGGAGGCTTAACGCCTCCGGCTTGGCCATCTCGCCGGTATGCGGGCGCAGCGACACGCCGGTCCAGCGGGGCAGCACGTGCACGTGCAGGTGGAACACCACCTGACCGCCGGCACTTTCGTTGAACTGCTGGATCGTCAGCCCGTCGGCTGCCATGCCGGCTTTGACGGCGCGGGCCACGGTCTGCACCCCGGCCATCAGGCCGGCGAGGGCGTCGGTGTCGATATCGAGGATCGTGCGGGCGCGAACCCGTGGGATCACGAGAACATGCCCGTCGGCCCGTGGCATGATGTCCATGAGGGCGAGGCAGGCCGCATCCTCGTAGACCTTCTCGCAGGGCAGCTCGCCGCGCAGGATGCGGGCAAACACATTCATGTCGTCATAGGCGGTCATGGCGAACTCCCGAGCCCGTTGCGGAGGCAGGACTGTTGCGAGGCAGCATGCCCCGTTTCGCGCGCCGCGCCGGGAGCGTCAAGCCGATCAGTCGTCGATGAAGCGTTCACCGGACGGGTCGAAGCAGATCTGCAGCGGGCAGTAGGGCGTGTCGCGGGCCGGCACCATGGCGCGCTTTGTCGACTGGCCGGGCAGGCAGTTGCGAGTATCGGCAACGAAGCGGTCATACGTCATTCCGCCCGTCGAGAGCACGATGGCGCCCTGCGCGGCCACGAGCTGGCGGTTCTGGCCGCACGTCATGGTCAGGGTGGACGGCCGGTTCTGCGCCAGAGCCGGAGCCGAGGCCACCATCGCGAGGATCAGGAGGGACAGGCGCATCGTTGTCTCCATGGTGTCGCCGCGGCCCTGAAGACCCGGCCTGTCTCAACTCTTGCGGAAGGGGGCCTGTTCCGTCAGCTCGCGCTGCGCCTCTTCCACATGGGCCCGCTCGCGCGCCAGGTAGTCGGCGACGGCACGGTGCAGGCCGGGGTCGGCCAGATCATGCGCCGAGTAGGTCGTCACCGGCCGGTAGCCGCGGGCCAGCTTGTGCTCGCCCTGCGCGCCCGCCTCGACCCGCCTGAGCCCGCGAGACAGGGCGAAGTCGATCGCCTGATAGTAGCAGACCTCGAAATGCAGGAAGGGATGCTCCTCGATGCAGCCCCAGTTGCGGCCATACAGGGTGTGGGCGCCAATGAAGTTGATCGCTCCGGCCACGTAGCGGCCCTCGCGCCGTGCCATGACCAGCAGGACACGGTCGGCCATGCGCTCGCCGATCAGCGAGAAGAAGGTCCGGGTCAGATAGGGGCGACCCCATTTGCGCGAGCCGGTGTCCATGTAGAAGGCGAAGAACGCATCCCAGTGCGCCTCCGTGATCGCCGCGCCCGTGACGTGTTCGATCGTGACACCCCCGGCCAGCGCATCGCGGCGTTCCCGCTTGATCGCCTTGCGCTTGCGGGAGGCGAGGGCTTCGAGAAAGCCGTCGAAGCTGCCATAGCCCTCGTCGATCCAGTGGAACTGCTGGTCGGTGCGCTGCAGGAAGCCGTGCTGGCCGAGCAGGTTCCACTCGGTCCTGGGCAGGAAGGTCAGGTGCAACGAGGACGCACCGGCCTGATGGCGCAGCGCCCGCAATCCGCCGATCAGCGCCTCGCGGGCCTGACCGGCACGTGGCCCGGGACGAACCAGCAGCCTGCGCCCGGTGGCCGGCGTGAACGGGACCGAGACCTGGACCTTGGGGTAATACGACCCTCCAGCGCGCTCGTAGGCGTCGGCCCAGCCCTGGTCGAAGACATATTCGCCGCGCGAATGACGCTTCAGATAGGCCGGCGCGCAGGCGAGCAGGGCACCGGCCGAATCCTCGACGAGAAGGTGCGCACCAGCCCAGCCGGTGCGCGCCACCGCCGATCCGGACTCCTCCAGAGATTGCAAAAAAGCGTGGTGCAGAAAGGGGTTATCCGGGTCTGTCTGAGAGGCTGAATCCAGCTGCTCAGAAACTGATTCACCGCCTTCACGCGGCAACTCAACATCGGCTGCGAGCGCGCAGGCATTCCACTGGTCGGCCGCAACAAGGCCGATCGAACCAGCGACCCGAATGGTCAGGCCGGGTTCTGCCATCAGGCGGACCCGTTGCGCCGCGTCACGGGACGAAGCCCTCGAAGACGATCTGGTCAGCGCCCTTTGCGGCGAGGACGCGCTGGTCGGGGGTGCGCACCGTCCAGGTCATCAGTGGCAGCCCGACCGCGTTGCGGCACAGGAACGGTGCGGCCGACTGCAGGTCCACCACCTGCCAGGAGATGAAGTCGGGTCGGCTGTCTGGATAATGCAGCAGGTTGGCCATGGCGTGCCGGCGTGCGGCCGGCAGCACCTGCCATTCGGCGTGCTCGTAGCGATTTTCGCCGACAATGCCCCGCGGATGCTCGGGTGCCAGGTCGCGCAGGGCCGCGACGATGTCGGGATCGAAGGACTTCAGCGCCACCGGTCCGGGATAGGCCCGCACCACCTCGGCCGTGCGCCGGGTCAGGCGCAGGTCGCCGTCGAAAGCGCTCTTGATCTCGAGGATGAGGGGGACGCGTCCCTCGATCGCGGCCAGAAACGCCGCCAGGGTCGGCACCCTGTCGGTTGTATCGCGCAGGTCGAGAGCACCGATTTCTGCCGATGTCTTGTCGGCAACCCGCCCTTTGGCCGTGGTCAGCCTGTCGAGCACGAAATCATGGAACACGACCGCCTCGACGTCGCGGGTGAGTTGCACGTCGCACTCGATGGCGAAGCCGTGCGATATCGCCGCCCGGGCGGCGCCGATCGTGTTCTCGATCACGCCGGATGCACGATGATGCAGCCCCCGATGGGCAATCGGCCGCGCGACCAGCCAGTCGGGCGCCGGCATCAGGCCACCTCGAACATCGCTTCGACTTCAACCGCCGCTCCCAGCGGAAGCTCGGCGACGCCGATGGTGCTGCGCGCATGCCGCCCGCGATCGCCGAGAACCGCAACGATGAGGTCTGAAGCGCCGTTCATCACCGGAGCGATGGCGGTAAAGCCGGGCGTGACATTGATGAACCCGCCCAGCCGGATGCAGCGCGTGATCGTGTCGAGGCTTCCCAGAGCTGCCCTGGCCTGCGCGAAAATGTTGATGGCGCATAGCCGCGCCGCCTCAACACCGGCCTCCGGTGAAACGGTCCCCCCGAGCTTGCCGGTATGGCCTGCAGCCAGTTTGCCATCGGGCCCGAGGCACAGCTGCCCGGATACGACCAGAAGCGATCCGCTGCGCACAGCCGGGACATAGTTGGCGATGGGGGCGGCCGGCGTCGGCAGGACAATTCCGAGTTCGGCGAGGCGTGTCTCGATGCTCATGACAGCTCCCTGGCGGCGTCCTAGGCTGTGGAACGACGCCTTTGGTTGTCGCCCATTGCCGCGGGGCCTGCAAGGCATGGCGGCGTGGGTGTTCCGCCGCATTGATGCCACCGTGCCGCGGCTCTATCGTCTTCTCTCGCATCCGGAGACTGCCATGTCGATCCGCAGAGTCCTTGCCGCCGGTGCGGCCATTGTCGCCAGCGGGGCGGCCCTGGCCGCCGACCGCGTTCCCATGGCGGCGCACCGGGCCACCTACGACCTTTCGCTTTCCGACAGCCGTGGCTCAAAAGGGGTCGACAGCGCACGCGGCCGGATCGTCTTCGAGTTCACCGGTTCGGCCTGCGAGGGCTATGCCCTGACCTTCCGCCAAGTGACCGAACTGTCCGGCGGCGAGATGGGGACCCGGCTCTCCGACATGCGCTCGACCACGTTCGAGGAGGCGGACGGCACAAACCTGCGCTTCAACACGGAATCGCGGATGGGGCCGGGCCGACCGGTGGCGACCGACGGATCGGCCGAGAGGAAGCCCGGTGTCGGGATTGTGATCAGGCTGAAGAAGCCGGCGACGACCCGCAAGGACGTGCCAGGGGAGATCGTTTTCCCGACCGAGCAGATCCGGCTGCTGATCGAGGCTGCACGCGCCGGGAAGCCGACCCTGGAGGTCAAAATCTTCGACGGGTCGGAGACTGGCCAGAAGGTCTATGACACGTTTGCGGTTATCGGGAAGGAAAGCCGGGGCGGTGACGGCGTTGAAGAGTCGGTGCGGCAGGCCGGGTGGGGAGACATGCCCCGCTGGCCGGTTTCGGTGAGCTACTTCGAGAACGGGCAGAGGGACGCCCAGCAGCCGCTCTACACCATCGCGTTCGACCTGCTGGAAAACGGCGTGTCACGCAATCTGCGCCTCGACTACGGCGATTTCAGCCTGAAGGGACAGCTGACGCGGCTCGATCCGCTGAAGACGGCGGATTGCGACAAGTAAACGGGATTCGCTAGGACCCCTGTCGCGGCTTTCTCCCGGGCGCGCCGAACACCAGCCCGTGCATCACGGCGTCGCCGCCGAAACGCTCGCGCAGGGAATCGATGGCCCTCTCGACGGTGGCCTGCCGGATAACCCGCGTGTCGACGAGGTCGCCACGGTCGGCGTCGTCGGCAGGGCAGAGATCGCTGGCGCCGATGCCGATCAGGCGGAACGCCGTACCGCCGGTCTCGCGGGCCAGCAGGTCGCGTCCGGATTCGAAGATGCGCGCAGCGAGCTGCGTCGGAGGCAGTCCCGACCGGGCCCGCGTTCTGGTCCGAAAATCCGCCGTTTTGAGCTTCAGCGTGACACCCCGGGTGGCCAAGCCGGCGCGACGCATCCGGAGGGCGACCTTTTCGCTCAGACGCATCAGCACCGGCAAAAGGGATGCTGGAT
>JBMOJG010000184.1:0-6415 GCA_049316925.1 Alsobacter sp.
AACACGATCCGCTCCTGCCCGGCGAGCGCCACGAAGCGCCGGCCGCGCGCCCGGCCCACCAGCGTCATGCCGACCTGGCGGGCGAGGTCGACCCCCCAGGCGGTGAAGCCCGACCGCGACACGAGAATCGGGATTCCCATCCGCACGGTCTTGATCACCATCTCGGAGGTCAGCCGCCCCGTCGTGTAGAAGATCTTGTCGGCGCCAGTCTCGCCGTGCCGGTACATCCAGCCGGCGATCTTGTCGACGGCGTTGTGGCGACCGACATCCTCCATGTAGACCAGCGGCTGGTCCTGCCGGCACAGCACGCAGCCATGGATCGCGCCGGCCTCCAGATAGAGCGACGGCGTGGTGTTGATCGCATGCGTCAGGGCGTAGAGCCATGACGTGCGGAGCTCGGCCACCGGCAGCTGCACGCCCTCCAGCGCCTCCATCAGATCGCCGAAGGCGGTCCCCTGGGCGCAGCCCGAGGTCAGCGTCTTCTTGCGCAGCTTGTCCTCGAAATTGGTGCCGCGCTGCGTGCGCACCACCACCACCTCGAGGTCGTCGTCATACTCGACGTCGGTGACCACGTCGTCGGGCTTCAGCATGTTCTGGTTGAGCAGGTAGCCCAGCGCCAGATACTCGGGATAGTCGCCGATCGTCATCATCGTGACGATCTCCTGCGCGTTCAGGTAGAGCGTGAGCGCCCGCTCCACCGTCACCGACGTCTCGACCGGCTGTCCGCCCTGGTCGATCCCGCTGACCCGGCGGGTCAGCCGGGGATCGGCCGGATCGGGCCGGATCGCATAGCTGTCGGCCGGAACGGTCATCGGGACGGTCTCCTGCAAGGCGCCGGGGCGCCTGCCTCCTAGCACAGATGGCGCACGGCGCCCGCCTGCGCCACATCATAGCCGCCAAGATCGGCCGCGTGGGCGGCAAAGGCCGGTTGCCGCAGGAACGCGGCGAGTGCCTGCATGGCCGGACGGAAATAGTCGCGCTGCCGCATGGCCAGGTCGAACCGCTCAAAGGCCAGCGGCAGGAAGGCGAGGCCGGCCGCCGCGGCAACGGCCCGCGAGGCGACGCCGCAATCGGCATGGCCGGCGCGCACCGCCTGGGCGAGGTCCGCCCCGGTCGGGCAGACCAGCAGCCCGTCCGGACAGGCAAGGCCAGCCTCGGCCAGCCGGGTCTCGAGCAGCTGCTGCGCCCCTGCTCCCGCTGGCCGTGCCGCGAAGCGCAGGGACCGGCGCGCCGCATCGGTCAGGTCTTTCACGGCGAGTGGATTGCCGGGCGCCAGCACCAGCCCCTGCTCGCGGCGGGCAAAGCCGATCAGCACAGCGTCGCCGAGGCCGGGTCGGCCCATGGCCTGACCATTGGCATCGTCGACACCGACGGCATGCAGGTGGATGGCGGCCAGCATCACCTCGCCGCGCGCCAGGCGAACCAGCCCGGCCTCGCTGCCCTCCGGCAGGGAGGCGAGGCCGCTGCCGCTCTGCCGCAGCGCCCAGTCCAGCAGCGGGTCCTGGCTGCCACCGGCGATCGACGGCGCCGTGTGCGGGCCGAGACCCGCCGGCCGCGCCAGGCCGGACAGCACCCAGCGGTCGAGCTCCTCTCGCGGGAACAGCCACTTCCCCGTCACCTTGGCGCACGGGATCGCGCCCGCTGCGACCAGGTCGTACAGCTTCCGCTCCCTGAGCCGCAGATAGGCGGCGGCTTCCGCCGTGGTCAGCAGGTCCATGCCTGCATTGATATGCACAAACCTGTTTTAATTCAATCTACTTGACCTTTCCGGACATCACGCAACATTGCGCGCCGGGAGGACGAGGATGCCTGAGGCCGCAACCGCCTGGAGCCTGATCGCCGGCGCCGATCCGGCGCTGGTGCAGATCGTTGGGCTGTCGCTCGGCGTCAGCCTCGCGGCGACGCTGCTGGCCGCCCTCGTGGCCCTGCCCGCCGGTGCGCTGCTGGCGCTGGTCCGCTTTCCAGGCCGCGAGGCCGTGGTCGTCCTGCTGAACGCCTGCATGGGCCTGCCGCCGGTGGTGGTCGGGCTGATGGTCTACCTGCTGCTGTCGCGCTCGGGGCCGCTGGGCAGCCTCGGGCTGCTGTTCACGCCCACCGCCATGGTGGTGGCCCAGGCCCTGCTCGTCGCGCCGATCATCGCCGCCCTGACACGTCAGATCATTGCTGACCTGTGGGCCGAATACCGCGATGAGCTGACCGCATGGAATGTCGCGCCGGCCCGCCGCGTCGCCACTCTGCTGTGGGATGCCCGCTTCGGCCTGCTCACCGTGATCCTCGCCGGCTTCGGCCGGGCCGCCGCCGAGGTCGGCGCCGTCATGATCGTCGGCGGCAATATCGACGGCGTCACCCGCACCATGACCACCGCCATCGCGCTCGAGACCTCGAAGGGCAATCTGGCCCTGGCCCTGAGCCTCGGCGCGGTGCTGGTCAGCGTCATCACCGCCGTCAACGCTGCCGCCTGGAGCCTGCGCCGCGTCGCCGAGACGAGGGCCGGCTGATGCAGGGCACGCTCTCCGACCTGCCGATCGCCTTCGAGTCCGTCACCCTGATGGCGGGCCGGACCTGTGCCATTGACTCACTGCGCCTCGAGATCAACCCCGGCGCGCCTGTGATCGTCGTCGGCCCGAACGGCGCCGGGAAGTCGAGCCTGTTGCGCCTCGCCATGGGGCTGGTGACCCCCACCGCCGGCCGCATCACCTGGAGCGGCCGCCCGGCCGGCACGCCCGACAGGCGGGCGATCGTGTTCCAGCGCCCCACGATGCTGCGCCGCTCCGCCGCCGCCAATCTCGACTATGTCCTCGCCACGACAGGCCACCCAAGCACCGGGCGCCGCGACCGCATCGCCGCCCTGCTGCAGCGGGTCGGCCTTGCCGGCCTCGGCGACAGGCCGGCGCGGCGGCTCTCGGGCGGCGAACAGCAGCGCCTCGCCATCGCCCGCGCACTGGCCCGCGAGCCCGAGCTGCTGCTGCTGGACGAGCCCACCGCCAGCCTGGACCCTGCCTCCACCCGCGCCATCGAGACCATCATCGCCGACGCCGCATCAGCCGGCGTCACCGTCCTGATGGCGACCCATGACCTCGGCCAGGCCCGCCGCCTGGCCGGGCGGGTCCTGTTCCTGGCTGCCGGCCGCCTCGTCGAGGATGCCCCGGTCGACCGCTTCTTCACCGCTCCCGCCACGCCGCAGGCCCGGACCTTCCTGGCCGGCGACCTTGTCCTCTAGTACAGGAACAGCACCATGAACCATCTGCGCCGCACCCTCCTCGCCGCCGGCCTCGCGCTGGCCTGCAGTGTGCTGCCCGTCCACGCGCAGGACCGCTTCATTGTTGTCGCCTCCACCACGTCGACCCAGGATTCGGGCCTGTTCGGCCACATCCTGCCGCTGTTCAAGGCCCGCACCGGCATCGACGTGCGGGTCGTCGCCCAGGGCACCGGGCAGGCGCTGGACACCGGCAAGCGTGGCGATGCCGACGTGGTCTTCGTCCACGCCAAGCCGCAGGAGCTCGCCTTCGTGGCGGAAGGCTTCGGCCTGAAGCGCTTTGACGTGATGTACAACGATTTCGTGCTGGTCGGTCCGAAAGCCGATTCCGCCGGCATCGCCGGCAGCAGCGACATCGCCGCTGCCCTGCGCAAGGTGCGCGAGCGGGCTGCGCCCTTCGTCTCGCGCGGCGATCGCAGCGGCACCCATGCGGCGGAACTCGCGCTTTGGAAGACGGCCGATATCGACATCGCCACCGCCCGCGGCCCCTGGTATCGCGAGATCGGCCAGGGCATGGGTGCGGCCCTGAACACGGCCGCCGCCATGGGCGCCTATGTGCTCACCGACCGCGGCACCTGGCTGGCGTTCCAGAACCGTGGCGACCTGGCCATCGCGGTCGAGGGCGACCAGCGGCTGTCAACCAGTACGGCGTGATGCTGGTGAACCCGGCCAGGCACCCGTCCGTCAAGGCGGCGGACGGACAGGCCTTCATCGACTGGATCCTGTCGGCCGACGGGCAGGCGGCGATCCGCAGCTACAAGATCAACGACCAGCAGCTTTTCTTCCCCAACGCCCTCCCCGGCGCGTGAGCGTCCAGGCGGGCTATTACGGTCCGCCCGGCAGCGGTGCCGACCCGGTGGTCGTCACCGCCCGCCTCGACCAGCGGGCAACGGCCCGCTTCCAGGCCTGGCGCGACACCCTGTTCCCGGCAGGCCGCACACAGGTGGCGGCGCACCTGACGCTGTTCCACCGCCTGCCGGGGGAGGCCCTGCCGGCGATCGCCGCCGCGGTCGCGGAGCGTGCGCCGGCAGGGCAGATCGACGCCCTGGCGGCGTCGCCCCGATTTCTCGGTCGCGGCTTTGCGGTCGACATCGAGGCACCGGCGCTAGTCGCCCTGCACAAGGACCTGGCCCGGGCCTGGTCGCCCTGGCTCACACCGCAGGACCGGCAGCGCTTCCACCCCCATGTGACGCTGCAGAACAAGGCCGACCCGGCCGCCGCCCGCAAGGCGTTCGCCGTATTCAGCGCGGACTTCGTGCCGTTTTCCGTCCGAATCGAAGGGATCGACCTCTTCGTCTACCGTGGGGGGCCATGGGAGCCCGCCGGAACAGTCGCGTTCACCGGCGGCTGAAGGCCGACTGTCTGGCCAAACCTGTGACCGGTGCCGGCGCGCGATTCCGAAGCGCCCTGTATTCGGGTTGAGCCGGGCTTGATGGCGCCAGCGGTGGACATCGGATGGAGCGCCAGCTGGAAGAAAACTGCCGCGCTGAGCCGTTCGGCTCCTGTTTCAGCGCCTCGCACCGGTGGCAAATCTTTAACTAATTTATACATTAAATTGTAATTATACACCGCCATTTGTCAGCGACAGAATGAGCCCGTGACCCGACAGACCACAGCAAGGGCGGACGAAACCGCGTCGGTCCGGTTGATGGGCTTCCTGCCCAGCGGTTCGACGGTTACGCTGGCCGTTGGCGTCGCGGTCATCCTTCTGATCGTTGTCGGCACCGTGGCGACGATGTGGCGTGGCCGCGCCGATGCGATCCAGAACTGGCAACGGTCGCTGGGCAGCCTGTCCCTGCTTCTCGCCGAGCACGCCCACCAGACGCTGTCGTCGGCCGACATGGTCCTGCGCAGTGTCACCGAGCAGCTCGGGGACGGTCGGATCACAACCCAGGATCAGTTCCGGCAGGTGATGGCGAGCGCCGAGATCCACCGTGTGCTTCGCGACCGCACGAAGGGGTTGCCACAGATCGACGTGGCGACGATCGTGGCGCTCAACGGTGACATGCTCAACTTCACCCGCTCCTGGCCATCTCCGCCGATCAACCTGGCTGACCGGGACTACGTCAAGGCCCACCTTGCTGATCCGCAGCTCGAGGTGATGGTCAGTGCCCCGGTGCAGAGCCGCGTCAGCGGGCGCTGGACATTTTACCTGGCCCGCAAGATCAAGGGCCGCGACGGACAGGTGCTGGGGCTTGCACTGGCCGGCATCGAATCGGAATTCTTCGCCCAATACTATCGGCGTGTGCAGCCCGATGTCGAAAGCCCGATCAGCCTGCTGCGCCGGGACGGGACCCTGCTGGCCCGCTTTCCCGAGGCGCCTGACAGCCTCGGCAAGGTCTTTCCACGGTCGATGGCCCTGCAGGTGCTCGCCGCCGGCAATGGCCCCACGATCGTCAGCGAATCGCGGATGACCCGCCCACAAGACACGTCCCCCCGCATGGTCGCACCGCACGCGGTCGAGGGCTATCCGCTGGTCGTCGGCATCAGTGCGACCGAGGCGCTGGTGCTGCGGCAATGGCGGCAGACCGAGAGCGCAGTCGCTGCGTTGCGTCTGGTGCTGGTGCTGTTCGTCATGCTGCTGGTCGTGGTCATGATCCGCATGCAGCGGGCGCAGAGCGCCCGGAGAAAAGAGCGGAAGATCTCGCAGGAGGCTGCAGCCCTCCATGCGCTCGAAATCGCGGCGCGGGACGAGCGCGAGCAGCGCTTGCAGCACGAGGCGCGGGTCAAGGACCGTGTCAGCGCCTTCAACGGCCACCTGAACGCGTCCGTGATCCGGCTCGGCAGCAGGATCGAGGAGATCGCCGCCCTGGCGGAGCGCATGACGCATGCGGCGAGCCTGGCCCGCACCGGCAGCGAGGGCGCGGCCAACGCCTCCGTCCGCACCGCCGAGCACATAGGCGGGCTGGCAAGCGCCGCCGAGGCGATGTCGACCGCAGGCGAGGACATCGCCGTCAACACCTTCGCGACCGTGCGGGCCTTCCGCGAGGCGAGCGAGCAGGCGGACCGCACCGACGGCGCCGTGGCCCAGCTGGCCGGGGCGACCGCGCAGATCGACGCCGTGACCCGCCTCATCAAGACCGTCGCTGACCAGACCAATCTGCTCGCCCTCAACGCCACGATCGAGGCCGCCCGCGCCGGCGAGGCCGGACGCGGTTT
>JBMOJG010000185.1:0-6403 GCA_049316925.1 Alsobacter sp.
GGCGATTTTTACGTCGCCATCGTCGAGAAGCCCGGCCGTCCGACGCAGGACGTGATCGCCGAGGTGATGCCCGGCATCGTCCGGTCTTTCCCCTGGCCGAAATCCATGCGCTGGGGCGCGGCCTCGGCCCAGCCCGGCGCGCTGCGCTGGGTGCGGCCGCTGCAGTCGATCATCGCCACTTTCGGCCCCGAGACCGAGGCGCCAGACGTGGTTGCCTTCGAGGTCGACGGCATCCGCGCGTCCGACGTCACCCGCGGTCACCGCTTCATGGCACCCGACCTGATCCTGGTGCGGCGCTTCGACGACTACGTCACCGCGCTGGAGCGCGCCAAGGTCGTTCTCGACGCCGACCGCCGCAAGGACATCATCCTGCACGACGCCCGCGACCTCGCCTTCGCCCGCGGGCTTGAACTGGTCGAGGACGAGGCCCTGCTCGAGGAGGTCGCCGGCCTGGTCGAGTGGCCGGTGGTGCTGGTGGGGAGTTTCGATCCCGACTTTCTGGCGATCCCGCCCGAGGTGGTGCGCGCCACCATCCGGGCCAACCAGAAATGCTTCGTGCTGCGCGAACCCGCCAACGGCGCGCTGACAAACCGCTTCGTGCTCGTCGCCAATCTGGAGGCCCGTGACGGCGGCGCCGCCATCGTCGCCGGCAATGAGCGTGTCGTCCGCGCCCGCCTGTCCGACGCGCGGCACTTCTGGCTGACCGACCAGGGGCCGCTGGCCGATTTCGTCACCGACGAGAACCGTTCAAAGCCGCTCGACCAGCGGCTCGCCAAGTTGCGCAAGCTCGGCATCGTGTTCCACGAGAAGCTCGGCACCCAGGGCGCGCGCATCGACCGCCTCGTCGCGCTGGCCCGCGCCATCGCGCCGGTGGTTGGGGCCGATCCGGATCTCGCCGCCCGGGCCGCCGAACTGGCCAAGGCCGACCTCGTCACCGAGATGGTCGGCGAGTTCCCCGAGGTGCAGGGGCTGATGGGCCGCCGCTATGCGGGGATGCAGGGCGAGGATCCGTCCGTCGCCGCCGCCATCGAGGACCACTACCGCCCGCAGGGCCCGTCCGACCGTGTGCCGACCGATCCGGTCGCGATCGCCGTGGCGCTGGCCGACAAGCTTGACACGCTGGTCGGCTTCTGGGCGATCGACGAAAAGCCCACCGGCAGCAAGGACCCCTACGCCCTGCGCCGCGCTGCACTGGGCGTCGTGCGGGTCCTGCTCGACAACAGCCTGAACCGTTTCCAGCTGCTGCCGGTGATCCTCGCCCATGCCGACGGTCGGTTCGCCGCCCTGAACGTGACGTTCGACCCGACTGGACTGGCATTTGACCTGCTGGCCTTCATCATCGACCGCATGAAGGGTGTCCTGAAGGATCACGGCGCCCGGCACGACCTCGTCGACGCGGCAGTCGGCGGCGGCTTGAACCCATCCGGGGCCGCGAATGTCGCGCAGGATAACCTGGTGCTCATCCACCGCCGCGTCGACGCGCTGGCGCGGCTTCTCGAGACTGATGACGGCCGCAACCTTCTGGCCGGCTGCAAGCGTGCCGCCAACATCCTGCGGATCGAGGAGAAGAAGGACGGCGTCGCCTATGCGGAGCCTGTCGACCCCGCGCTGCTGATGCAGGGCGAGGAAAAGGCGCTGGCTGCCGCGCTCGATGCCGCCGAGGCACAGGCGCGCACCGCTGTGGCGGCGGAGGATTTCGAGGGCGCCATGCGGGCGCTGGCCGCGCTGCGGCCGGCTGTCGATGCGTTTTTCGAGCAGGTGACCGTCAACGCCGACGACGCCGGGTTGCGCGCCAACCGCCTGCGGTTGCTGGCGCGCATGCGCGACGCGACCCGCACGGTCGCCGACTTCGCCAGGATCGAGGGCTGAGCTCCCGCAACGCCCGCATCCGCGGCGGAACGCATGCGTCCGCCGACGCGCACGATCTCGCGCGCCGCGGACGTCGATGAACGGCTGGTGCTGTGCAATCGACTTGGCGCGGTCCGACGACCCGGACCGCGCTGCCGCTGCACCCGGCGCCGGATCAGTTCGCGGTGTTCAGCCGCGAACCAACCTTCGAGAAGGTGCTCGACAGGTTGTTCTTAAGGCCCTGCAGCGAAGCGATCAGGCCGATGGCGACGATCGCGGCAATCAGGCCGTACTCGATGGCGGTGGCGCCGGATTCGTCCTGGATGAAACGCTTCAACATGATGGTCACGCCTGAGTTCCTGCCTGAAATGTGATGGGGAAACGGTAATGCAGGAACATTGCCAAACCGTATACATAATCCACAATAATCAGGTGGAAATACAATTTTTCGAAAGTTTATGAAATGAAATAAGGTTTCATCGCTGCCGTTTAGGAAACGGATAGCGCTGACCGGTAACGTCCGCAACAAGCTGTAGTCACCTTTTGTAAGTATGAGTTTGGGATATGAATACAGAGCTTGAACTGCACGTAACAGAGGCGCGTTACTCGGTCCTGAGCCGGGACGAGCAACGCGTCGCGGCGCTGACGGATGTCCATAGCGTCGTCCAGACAGTCTGCACGCGTCCTGCCCGGCAACTCAGCGTCAGTGTGCTCGACAAGCTGCGCTTTGCCGTCTCCGCTCTCGAAGATGGCCTTTGGCTGAAGGCCGCCGGGCTGGCCGGGGAGGCCGTGCAGATCCTCGACCATGGCGGCGGGACGAGCGTCGGCGACCGCGGGACCTTTGCCCTGATGGCGCTGCAGCAGCGCCTGCGTAAAATGAGCGCCTGAACCGGCGCCCCCGCGTCGGCGGGGGCAATCCAATGGCGCTGGCAGGCATCCTCTTCGACAAGGACGGGACGCTGATCGATTTCGACCTCACCTGGGGGCCGGCATCGGTTGCGGTCATGCGCACTCTGGCGAAGGGCGACGAGGCGGCCTTCGCCCGCCTCGCCGCGGCCAACGGCGTTGATCCGCTGGCCGGTACCATCGATCCGGCGTCGCCGCTGGTGGCAGGTTCCTCTGCCAACTATGGCTGGATCTGGGCCGAAGCGCTGGGCTGCGCCGACACGCCGGCACTGCATGCCGAGATGGACCGGCTTTTCGCCCTCCATGGCTTGAATTCTCTGGCGCCGATCGGCGAGCCGGCCGCCGTCCTGGCATCGCTGGCCGACGCCGGCTACCGGCTGGGCATCGCCACCAATGATGCCGAAGCCTCGGCCGTCGCCCAGGCGAGCCAACTCGGATTGTCGCACCGCCTCGAGTTCATTGCCGGCTACGATTCCGGCCACGGCGGCAAGCCCGAGCCCGGCATGGTCCTGGCGTTCGCCGCCCATCTGGGCGTCGACCCCGCCGCGGTGGCGCTTGTCGGCGATTCAACCCACGATCTCCACGCCGCCCGGGCGGCAGGGGCGATCGGCATCGCGGTGCTGACGGGGCCGGCGCCGCGGAGCGCGCTGGAGCCGCTGGCCGATCACGTCGTCGGATCGATTGCCGATCTGCCCGACCTGCTCGCCAGGCTCGCCGCGAAGGCCATCCCGTCAGCGCTGCCGAGCCTGTAGGCGGCCACGATCCCGTCCGCATCGGTGATGTCGAACTTGTTGACCGCAATCGCAGCCGAAGGCTGCAGATAGGTGCGGTTTGGCACCTGCGGCAACGTCTTGTAGCGCCGTGTCACCAGTACCAGCGTTTGCTCACCGGCGGCCTCCACCGCCGCAAGCCGTGACACCGGCACGTTGTCGACCAGCCCGCCATCCAGCGCCTTGCGGCCACCGACCCGACCCGCCGGAATGAACGGCGGCACCGCAGCGCTGGCCGCCAGGGCGGCCACCAGCGCGTCGACATCCGCCACAGCATGCGAAGACACATAGTCCGCGACGAAGCCGAGGCGGCGGCCGACACGGGGATGCACCCGGTTTGTCAGGCTCTTTTCGAGCTGGTAGCCGGCAAGCCCCGCAATCGTCGCCAGCGACCCCGGCAGCCAGGGTGGCGGCCGCGACACCTTGATGAGCAACTCCGGCGCATCGCGCAGCCGGGCCAGCTCTGGCGGCCCGAACACCGCCCGCATCAGCTCCGGATAGATTGCACCGACGGGAAAGGGCGAGCGCCCCTGCGCCAACCGGATCCATTCGAGATTTCGGCACCGGGTCCGGCACTCGTCATCGACGATGCGCCGGACCTTGTCGCCGACCCCGGCCAGCGTGAACGCGGCCTGGAACGCTCCGGCGCTGACGCCCACCATCAGCCGCGGCCGGTCGGGGTTGGCCGACCACAGGGCGTCGAGCACCCCGCTTTGCCAGTAGCAACGGTTACCACCGCCCGCGAGCGCGATGGCGGCGAAGCTCACGACGTTTCGGCCGGTAGCGCCCGGACCCGGTCACGCCAGGTCACCAGGATGCGGTCGAGGTCCGCAAGATCGTCCGCCGGCAGTTCGCCCAGCGTCTGGGTGATGAGCCGGTTCTGCAACGCGAGGCCCTCCTCGACGATCCGGCGCCCCTCGGCTGTGAGATGCAGCGCATAGGAGCGCCGGTCGGCCGGCAGGGCGCGCCGCTCGACGAGGCCAAGCGCCGCAAGCCGGTCGATCAGCCCCGAGACATTGCCCTTCGTCACGTAAAGCCGCTCGGCAATCTCCTGCTGGCTCGCGCCCTCGCGCTCCGACAGGGTCGACAGCAGGTCGAACTGCGGGATCGACAGGCCGATGCGGCGGAACTCCTGGGCGGCCCGGCCGGTGATCCGCTGGTGCAGGCGCAGGAAGCGGAACCAGATGCGGAGCGGATCGGAGGATGCTGGCGTGGTCACGGGCTCACCGGGTGGTTCACAGGCAAACTATCTGGCCCGACCCGGCTTCCGCAAGCCGCGAGCGTCACGCTATGGTCATGGTGAAGCGCCGCCAAAGAGCGGCACAGGCGATGCGAGGAGAACGCCCGATGTTCGGTCTGATGCAGGACTGGCCCCTCCTGATTCCCAAGATCATCGACCATGCTGCCCGCCAGCATGCCGGCCGCAAGGTCATCTCCCGGTCGGTCGAGGGACCGATGCACGAGATCACCTATGCGCAGATCCGCGAGCGCGCGCTGCGCCTTGCCAAGCGGCTCGAGCGCGACGGCGTGAAAACGGGCGACCGCGTCGCCACCCTGGCGTGGAACACCTGGCGTCATCTTGAGACGTGGTACGGCATCACCGGCGTTGGCGCCATCTACCATACGGTCAATCCGCGGCTGTTTGCCGACCAGATCACCTACATCGTCAACCATGCCGAGGACCGGATTCTGTTCCTGGACCTCACCTTCGTGCCGCTGATTGAGAAGCTGGCCGGAGGCCTGCCCAGCATCGAGCGCTACGTGATCCTCACCGATGCCGCCCACATGCCGGCGACCAGCCTGCGCAACGCCGTCGCCTATGAGGACTACATCGCCGAGGCCGACACCGACTTCCGCTGGAAGAGTTTCGACGAGAACACCGCGGCCGGGCTCTGCTACACGTCGGGCACCACCGGCAACCCCAAGGGCGTGCTGTATTCGCATCGCTCCAACGTGCTGCATGCGCTCTCCATGGTGTCGGCCGAGGCCTTCGCCCTGTCGCCCAGCGAGGTCGTGCTGCCGATCGTGCCGCTGTTCCACGCCAACAGCTGGTCGCTGGCCTTCTCGGCGCCGATGGCCGGCGCCACCATGGTGATGCCAGGCGCCCGGCTGGATGGCGCCTCGGTCCACGAGATCATCGAGGCCACCGGGGTCACCTGCTCGGCGGCGGTGCCGACCGTCTGGATCGGCCTGCTCGCCCACATGGAAAAGACCGGCTCCCGGCTGTCGACGCTGAGAAGGGTGCTGATCGGCGGTTCGGCCTGCCCGCGCGCCATGACCGAGACCTTCGAGCGCAAATACGGCATCACGGTCGTACATGCCTGGGGCATGACAGAGATGAGCCCGGTCGGGTCCGTCTGCTTCGTCAAACCGGAACTGGGAGACCTCGAGGGCGACGCGCTTTACGACCTGAAGATGAAGCAGGGCTATGCGCCCTTCATGGTTGAAATGAAGATCACCGACGATGCCGGCCGCGAGTTGCCGCAGGACGGCAAGACCTTCGGTCGGCTGAAGGTGCGCGGCAGTGCCGTCATCAAGGGCTATTTCCGCGGCGAGGGCGGCGACGTGCTCGACGAGGACGGCTTCTTCGACACCGGCGACGTCGCCACCATCGATCCGAATGGCTACATGCAGATCACCGACCGCTCGAAGGATGTCATCAAGTCCGGCGGCGAATGGATTTCGTCGATCGATCTCGAAAATCTCGCCATGGGCCATCCCGACATTGCCGAGGCGGCGGTGATCGGCATCGCCCATCCCAAATGGGATGAACGGCCGCTGCTGGTGGTGGTGCCGAAGCCCGGTACAAAACCGACGCGCGAGGCGATCCTGGGGTTCATGGAGGGCAAGATCGCCCGCTGGTGGATGCCCGACGACGT
>JBMOJG010000186.1:0-6397 GCA_049316925.1 Alsobacter sp.
GCGCAGGTGTGCTCGACCTCGGGGCAGTAGTCGCCCTCGACCAGCGCCATGCCCATGCCGAACGGCATCGCCGTGGCGGCACGGTTGTGGACCCAGAGCGTGACCGTCAGTCCCGTAGCATCCAGCGCCAGCCGCTGCTCGGCGGCGAAGGCCCAGGGCCAGGCATCGCCATCGTGCTCGAAACGCATGACCGGTCCCGTCGGCGCCTCGTGAAGCGTCCACGGCCGGCGCTGGCAAAAGCCATGCAGCGCATGCGGTCCCGGCGGATGGGCGGGCAGGCGGACGACCGTCCCGTCGGCGATGAAAACCGCGTCGCGAATCCGGTTCGAGAACGGCAGCAGCGGATAGCAGCCGGCCTTCGGCCAGTTGGCGGGGTCAAAGGGCCCCGGCAGCATCGGCACCAGGATGTCGCGGCGGACGCCGTCGTCGTCCCGCCAGAGGGTCGCGATCCGGCCACCCGCCAACGGCCGCAACGCCATACGCATGGCGCCGGCCGCGAACACCGCATCGGCACCATCGTTGCGAACCGCCGCTCCCAAACTTGCGCTCCGTCTGGAATTTGATATTTCAGATCTCACCCTAGGGTGGCGCCCGCCGACTTGTCAAACCACCCGATCTGCGGTCCTGCCCATGCGCCGACACCTTCCCGGCAGCGCCGAACCTTGCCATTGTGCGACCGAACCGGAGCGATTCCGGGCGCGTGCGGGAGAAAACGCCCATGAATATCCTCATCACCGGCGCCGCCGGCCATATCGGCGGTCGGCTGCGTGCCGACCTCGCCGGCCGCTACGGGCTGATCCGCCTGTTCGACCACACGCCGATCACCGATCTGGCACCGGGCGAAGAGGCGGTCACCGGCGACATCGCCGACATGGCCGCGGTGGAGGCGGCGATGCAGGGCATCGACGGCGTCATCCATCTGGCTGCCATGCCGGTCGAGGCGTCGTTCGAGGTCATCCTGCACGCCAATGTGGTGGGCACGTGGAATGTCTACGAGGCGGCGCGGCGGCATGGCGCCAAGCGCATCGTTTTCGGGTCGAGCAACCACGCCGTCGGCTTCTATCCGCGTGACCAGCGCATCGACGAGACGGTGCTGCCGCGCCCGGACAGCCGCTACGGGCTCAGCAAAAGCTGGGGCGAGGCGGTGAGCGCGCTCTATGCCGACAAGTACGGCGTGACCACGCTCAACATCCGCATCGGCAATGCCGCCGAGGTGCCGGGCACGGCGCGCGCGCTGGCCATCTGGGTGAGCCGGCGCGATCTTGCCCAGCTGATGATCCTCGGGCTCGAACATCCCGACATCCACTGCGATATTGTCTACGGCGTCTCCAACAATTCTGCGTGCTGGTACGACAATGCCGCCGCCTACCGGCTCGGCTATGTGCCGCAGGACCGGTCCGAGGACCACACCGAGGCGGCGATGGCGGGCGAGGCGCAGGTGACGCAGGACGCCGTCGCGCTGCATTTCCAGGGCGGCCCGTTCTGCTCCATCGAGTATGCGGGCCGCCCTGTTCCGCCGGCGGAGGGCTGAGCGTGCGCATCGCCGACGTCCGTGTCACCCCCATCGCGTTCCGCGATCCGCCGCTGCTGAACGTCTCGGGCGTGCACGAGCCCTTCGCGTTGCGGTCGATCATCGAGGTGGAGACCGAGGACGGCCGGATCGGGCTGGGCGAAAGCTATGGTGATCTTGGCACCCTGGCGGACCTCGACCGGGTGCGGCCGGGGCTGGTCGGCCTCGATCCGCATGATCTCAACGGCCTGACCCGGGTGGTCTATGCCGCGTTCGGGACACCCGACACCGGCGCCGTGTTCCCCGCCGGGGGCGACAAGGCGCGGGCCACCGCGGTTGGCGCCTTCGAGGTGGCATTCCTCGATCTACAGGCGCAGGCCGCCGGGCTGCCACTGCATGCGCTGCTGGGCGGCGCGGTGCGCGAGCGCGTCGCGTTCAGCGCTTACCTGTTCTACCGTTTCGCAGCGCATCGCGATGCGCTGGACCCGGCCGACCCGTTCGGCGAGGCGCTGACGCCGGCGGGCATCGTCGCCCAGGCCCGGCAGATGATCGACGCGCACGGGTTCGGATCCATCAAGCTGAAGGCCGGCGTGTTCGCGCCGGAGGTGGAGATCGAGGCCCTGCTGGCGCTGCGGGTCGCCTTCCCGGCGATGCCGCTGCGCATCGACCCGAATGGCGGCTGGAGCGTCGCGACGACCCGCCGGGTGATGCCGGCGCTCACCGGCGTGCTGGAATATCTGGAGGATCCGGTCAGCACGCTGGACGAAATGGGCGAGGTCGCCGGCTTCGCGCCCATGCCGCTCGCCACCAACATGGTGACGATCGCGTATGGCCACATCCCCAAGACGCTGCGGCTCGGCGCCGTGCAGGTGATCCTGTCGGACCATCACTACTGGGGCGGGCTGCGCGCCACCCAGCAGCTGGCGCAGCTCGGCCGGGTTTTCGACATCGGCATCTCGATGCACTCAAACTCGCATCTGGGCATCAGCCTGGCGGCGATGACGCATGTGGCCGCCACGATCCCCAACCTCGCCTATGCGTGCGACACCCACTATCCGTGGCAGCACGAGGAGGTGATCGAGGGCGGCAAGCTCGCCTTCACGGGCGGGACCCTGGCGCCGCCACCCGGGCCCGGCCTGGGTGTCAGGCTCGACCGGTCGGCCCTCGCCAGGCTGCACCGGCAGTATCTCGACTGCGGCATCCGCACGCGCAACGACACGGCGGAAATGCACAAGTACGACTCGTCCTTCAACCCGTCACGTCCCCGGTTCTGAGGTGCCCATGCAGCTTCACTCCCAGGCCCGCGCCCTGCTGTCGCACATCGCCGACTGGAGCCAGCGCACCAGCGTCCCGCCGCGCGAGGCCCAGTCGCTGGCCGACAGCCGCGCCGTGTTCGAGGCCATGTCCGCGCTGCGGCTCACAGGGCCGGCACCGGAGGTGGCCTCCATCACGGATGTCTCTCTGCCGACCCGCAGCGGCACGCTCGCGGCCCGGGTGATCCGGCCGGGAGGAACACAACTGCCGACGCTGATCTATGTGCATGGCGGCGGCTATGTGGTCGGCAGCGTGGCTGCAACGGAAAGCGAGGCGCGGCGGTTTGCGGCGGCCGTTCCCGCCAATGTCGTGTCGATCAGCTACCGGCTGGCGCCCGAACACCCATGGCCGGCCGCCGTCGACGATGTCGAGGATGCGGTCCTCGCCATCGCGGGCGGGGCCGTGCCGGACCTCGCGGCCGGGTCGCTGGGGCTGGTTGGCTCGAGCGCTGGCGCAGGCGCCGCCGCGGCGGCGACACGCCGGCTGCTGAAGCGCGATCCCGCGCCGGTGGGGCTGCTGGTGCTGCTCAGCCCCTGGCTCGACCTGACCCTGTCCAGCCCGTCCACCAGCCTGTTCGGAACCGGCTATCTGCTCGAGCGGACGGTGCTGGAGAGCTATTGCGGCCACTATGTGCCGGAGGGTCTCGGGCGCGACCATCCGGAGCTGTCGCCGGCCCGCCACCCTGTGCCGGCCGGCTGGCCGCGAACCCTGGTGTTTGCTGCCGCTTCCGACCCCCTGGCCGATGATGCCGCGCTGTTCACACGGCGGCTGGCGGAGGCCGGTGTGCGCCACTCCAGCCGCATCGTGCCGGGCATGCCGCACGGCTTCAACGGCTGGTGGCAGCACCTGCCCGTGCTGAGGCCGGAACTCGACGGGCTCGATGCCGCGATCCGGGTGTGGACCGGCGAGCGGACGAGCTGACCTAAACGAACAAGGGCTCGCCGAAGCGCGCGACGGCAGTGCCGGCGATGCCGGCGTCGAGCCGCATCAGCGTGCCGGGTTCGCGCGGGCCCAGCCTGTCGGTGGTCAGGCTGGTGACATAGAGTGTGCGCAGGTCCGGCCCGGCGAAGCACGGCATCGTCGGCGAGGCGGCCGGCAGCCGCAATGTGCGGTCAATCCGGCCGTCGGGCGCAATCCGGTTGAGAACGCCGGCCGAGACGCCGGCGGACCAGTAGAAGCCCTCCGCATCACCGGCGGCGCCATCCGGCCGTCCCTCTGCCTCGGTCAGCTCGCGGATGCGCCGCCGGTTGGCGAGGCTACCGGTGGCGGGATCAAAATCGAACACCTGGACAAATTTCTGGCGGCTGTCGGAGTGGAACATCGTGCGGCCATCCGGCGTCCAGGCGAGGCCGTTGGAGACCGTGAGGCCGTCGAGCATGCGCTCGCACCGGCCGGCCGCGTCGACCCGGTAGAGCGAGGCCACCGGCTGTTTCTCGGGCCTGTCGTCCATGCTGCCGATCCAGAACCGGCCGTCGGGGCCGACCTTGCCGTCGTTCAGCCGGTTGCCCGGCATGTCGGGCTCCGGCGCGACGAGGAAGTCGAGGGCGCCGCTGCGCCAGTCGAACAGGTGGATTCCGCTCTTCAGCGCCACCAGGATACGGCCGTCCGGCACCAGCCCGATGCTGCCGATCGGCGACGGCATCGGAAACACGTCGAGTTGCCCGGTCGGCGGGACGTAGCGCAGCAGCGACGGCGCGAGGATGTCGACGAACCACAGCACGCCCGCCCAGGCGTCCCATGTGGGGCCCTCACCAACGCCGAGCGGCAGGTCGATCAGGCGTTCGACGGCGGGGGTCTCGACAGGCATGGAGGATCTCCGGCGGCCGCAGACGGCCGAATTGACAGGTTTTCGATTTGATATATCAAGCTTCAAGTTCGAGCCACACGCGTGGCCCGATCCGCCCCCCGGGAGCATGCCGTGCGGCCACGCCTCGAGCCAGTGGATCCCGCCTATCTGATGGGCCTGCGAGAGCATGTCCACCACGTCCTGCGCCGGGCGATCATTGCCGGCGAGCTCCCCGCAGGCACCTGGCTGAACGAGCGGCAGATGGCGACGGAGCTCGGCGTCAGCACGACCCCCCTCAAGGAAGCCCTTCGGCGCCTCGAAAGCGAGGGGCTCGTCGCCACCGAGCCACGCCGCGGCGTGCGCGTCACCTTCGATGCCGGACAGGCGGAGGAGATGGCGCTGGCCCGCGCCGCACTGGAAGGCATGATCGCCCGCATGGCGGCGCAGCGGATCGACACGGAGGAAACGCTCCGCCTCGGCGCGATCGTCGACGCCATGGCGCACGCAACGACCGCCGGCGAGGTGGACACGCTGATCGCCCTCAACGAGCAGTTCCACGACGGGATCCACGTCATTTCGGGCTGCCGCTACCTGCAGCGGCTGACGGAAGGCCAGCGGATCTACGTGCACACGGCCCGCGCCATCATTCTCGGCGATGCGGACGAACGGGCCCGTGCCTTCGGCGAACACCGCGCGATCTTCGACGCGCTGGTGGCCCGCAACCCCGACGACGCGGAACGCAGCATGCGCGAGCATGTCGTGCGCTCCGCCCAGCAGCATGTCAGGACGGCGTTCGAGCGCCGCACGGAGACCCCGTCATGAGCAAGCCCTCCCTTCGCGCCGCCCTGGCGGGCATTTCCGGCGTGCACGTCACGCCGTATGGCGCCGATAGCCAGATCGACACGGCCCTGCTGGCGACGGTGGTGGACCGGATTGCCGCCGGCGGCATCCACAATATCGTCTCGGCCGGCAACACCGGCGAGTTCTACGCCCTCGAGCCGGACGAGGTACGCGCCGTCCATGACGCGGCGATCGCGGCAAATGCGGGCCGCTCCAAGCTGACGGCCGCGGTCGGCCGGTCGCTGCGCGAGGCCATCGCGCTGGGCCGGCGCGCACGGGACGCAGGTGCCGACGCGCTGATGGCCCACCAGCCCATGGATCCGTTTGCGGCGCCGCAATCGCAGGTGGCCTATTTCACCGCCATCGCCGATGCGGTCGACCTGCCGCTGGTCGCCTATGTGCGCTCCGACGCCATGGGGGTGGCCGACCTGATGGGCATCGCCAACCATCCCAATGTGGCGGCGGTGAAGTTCGCGACGCCCGCCATGATGCTGCTGGCCGAATGCGTGCGGGCCTCGGGACCACAGACGGCCCTGTGGGTCTGCGGCCTCGCCGAAGGCTGGGCGGCGCCCTTCTACGCAGCCGGCGCGCGCGGATTTACGTCAGGCCTGGTGAATGTCGACCCGGCCCGCTCGCTGGCGATCCACGCGGCGCTGGAATCCGGCGATTTCGCGCGGGTGCGGACACTGGTCGCCACCATCGCCCGGTTCGAAACGATGAGGACCCGGTTCGGCAACGGTGCCAACGTCACCGTGGTCAAAGAGGCGCTCGAACAGATCGGCTTCCCGGTCGGTCCTGTCCGCCTGCCCGGCCTTCCGGCGCTTGACGCCGGCGACCGTGCGGTCCTGGCCGACATTCTGGCCGGATGGGGACTGCTGCCCGTGCGCGCGGCTGCCGAATAGACCCCGTGCACCGCGGCGGCGGCCCCTTTCGGCCGCCGCGCCGCG
>JBMOJG010000187.1:0-6388 GCA_049316925.1 Alsobacter sp.
AGGCTCGACGAGGTCGCCTACGGCACCTCGTTCCTGATCGGCGAGGTGCAGGAAAAGGAGCGGCCCTTCGTCCAGCTCGAATCGGTGCGCTACGTGCCGAAGTCACGCAGTTTCGAACTGACCTTCCCGGGCGGCGGGCTCGGCACGCTGCGGGTCATCGCCATCACCGACAAGGTGGCGGCCTTCGATGCCTCGCTGCAGGACGGGGTGCGCCGCCGGCCCTTCGCGGCACTGCGGTCGATGTATGTGACCGAGACCAACGCCGACAGCTCCCACGTCGCCTGGCGCCGTCCACGGGCAAGGGGCTGGGAATTCCGTCCACTGCCTGACTTCCGAGGCGGTCGGGCCGAGGAGTTCTGGCTCGGGCGGTCAGGCTTCTCGCGCCACAACACCAGCGCACCCGACACTGTCCTGCGACAGTTCGCGCCGGAATGACGGTCCAGTCGGAGGGTGGGCCGCGGCGGCAGGCGCCGCCACGGCCGGTCGGTCGGGTCAGGCCTGCGCCTTGACGCTCTCGGCTGCGGCATCGATATGCGCCACCAGCTCGGCGTCGAGGCCAAGGGCCGACGACAGGCGCGCCAGGAAGGCCCGCTCGCTGGCCTTGTTGGGATCGATGGTGAGCCGCGCCGCCGTGTAGACCTGCGCGGCAACCTCCGGGCTCGGCGTGTCGTTGGCGAGATCGGCCGGCGCATACGGATTGGCGAAGGCCTCGTCGAGGAAGCCGGCGGCTGCAGGGTCAAGCCCGATCTGCCGCAGGTTGCCGACGATCAGGGCGCGTTCGCTGTCGTCGACCACGCCGTCCGACGTGGCAGCGGCGATCATCGCCCGGATCAGCAGGATGGCGGTGCTGTTGTCGTCCGCCATATCCGCCGTCAGTCCGAAGGGCGAGTCGGCAGGCGCCTCCTCCACCGTGCCGGTGGCGCTGGCCTGCGCCTGCTGGCCCTGTGAATAGTTCTGCCACGCCTGGTAGGCGAGCCCGCCGATGAGCGCGAGGCCGCCGAGCTTGACGGCATTCACCGCCAGGCCGCGGCCGGCCTTTGTGCCGAGGAAGATCGCCGCCAGGCCTCCGGCAGCGGCGCCGCTGGCGAGCTGGTTCTGTCCGATGACCTCCTTCAGCCTGCCGACGACGTCACCCTGACCACCAGCGGCCCCTGCGCCGCCTGCCCCGCCGAGCAGCGAACCAAGCAGGCCGCCCAGGCCGCCGGCACCACCCGCCGCATTGGCCGACGTCGTGCCCTGTCCCTGCTGGATCTGGGCGAGCACACCACCGAGCAGGTCACCGAGCCCGCCGCCGCCCGGCTGCGCGCCCGCCTGCCCGGGATGGGCACCAGGCTGGCCGGGATGGGCACCGGGCTGGCCAAGCTGGCCCAGCACACCGCCGAGCAGATCGCCGAGGCCGCCACCGGCACCTGCGCCCGGCTGCATGCCAGCCTGGCCAGGGCGCGTCCCAGAAGCTCCCGGCTGGCTCAGCATACCGCCGAGCAGATCGCCGAGGCCGCCAGCCTGGCCGGGCTGCTGCGGCATCTGCCGCAGCACATTGCCGAGGATGTCGCCGATCCCGCCACCGGCGGCCGCCTGGCCACCCTGGGCGGGCGCCTGGCTGGCGGCCATCATCGCATCGAGAAGCTTCTTGGCATCGAACACGGCGCTCTCCTGTCGGCCTGGGTCCCGGCGGCCATCAAGCGATGTCCTCAGGTCGAAACCATGACAACCGTCATGCAACAGTCCCCCGCCGCAACCCGGCTGCCGCGGCGGCGAGCACCGTCACCGCACTCCAGTCGCAGCTGGCGAGGGCCGCAGCCGGCGTCACCCAGGACCCGCCGACGCACACGACGTTGGGCAGCGCCAGCCAGGCCGAAGCCCGCGCCGCGTCGATACCACCGGTCGGGCAGAAGCGCAGATGCGGCAGCGGCCCGGCCAAGGCCTTGAGGGCGGCAGGGCCGCCGGCCGGCTCGGCCGGGAAGAATTTCAGCACGCTGTGCCCGGCCTCGGCCATCGCCATGGCTTCGGATGCCGTCGCCACGCCCGGCAGCAACGGTGCCGCGCCGTTGGCCGCCGCCGCAACCAGCGCCGGTGTCGCCCCCGGACTGACCAGGAACGCCGCGCCAGCCGCATTGGCCTCGTCGACCTGGCTCTGCCCGAGCACGGTCCCCGCGCCGACAATCGCGTCGGGGACTGCGCGGATGATGGCGGCGATGGCATCCAGCGCACCGGGCGTGCGCAGCGTCACCTCGATGACCGGCAGGCCGCCGGCCACCAGCGCCCGCGCCAGCGGCACGCCGTCCTCGGCGCCCCGGACGGTCAGCACGGGGATGACCGGGGCCCTGCCCAGGATCGAAAGCAGGATGGTGCGACGCTGGTCTGGTGTCACGGTTCCCTCCCGATTTGCCGCCAGACTAGGCCGGGAGCCTGTCACCACGCCAGCCACCGGAAGGCTGGAGGTTCACCTTGCCGGGAGAAAACCGGCCGGCGGCAAGAGAATGGGCGCCGTCAGACTTCCGCACCAGGCGAACTCGCGCCGGCAGGCCAGGCGGTACCCTAAAGGCGCGGAACCCAGGTGTCGCTCGGCCGCGGCAGGACAACCCGCGGCCCTGTGGCGATCGTACCGGCGATCGGTGGCGTCGCCGGCGCCGTGGCATTGCGCGGACCGCGCGTCACGACGATCGACGGCAGGTCGTCTTCACGATCGGTAGCAACGACAGACTTGCCGGCCCTTGCGGTCGGCTGACCGGTCGGCGACCCGGTCTTGGCCAGGAGCTGCTCTCGCGTCAGCCCCAGCAGGGCCTGCAGGTGGGAGCGCTCGCCCTTGCCGAGCAGCGCAGCGGTTTCCATGGGCTGGAAGTCCTTGCGGCGGAACGGCAGGCTGGCCTTGCCGCTGAACACCACCGCGCTGCTCTCCGTCACCACCGCGTCGCCGGCCTTCAGCGTCGGATCGAGCGTCACCGAAAGCCGCTTCGACAGGTCCGAGGGATCGGTCCGGCACGTGCAGGCGTTGACGCGCTCCTGGCGATACCGGTAGGCGACGGCAAGATCGGCGTAGCGCCGCCCGCCACGGTCACGGGCATCCTCGACGCTGCCACCTTCGAAGAGGACGACCTCGGCATCGGGACAGTTTGCCTGGCACAGGTTTTCCCGCGCGGTACGCTCGACATTCACGGCCGGAAAGTAGAAGCCGTCACACATCCGCACGCAGATCGACGCGGGACCGCCGCCATTGAAGCCGCTATCGGAGCGCCGCGAACCGCCTGCCGAGGATCCCTCGCCCGAAGACAGGGGAACCGCAAGACTGGGTGCAACGACTGCCGGTTGCTCCGGCGGGAGATAAGCGCGCAGAAAGCCTCGGCTGGATGCCGGCCCCGGGCTCTGCAGAATCGTGCTGTAGCGGGTGTCCTCCTCGGCGACGGCCGGCGTCAGTCCCACCACGGCCAGGCCAAGGCCTGCGAGAACACTTATAAGCCGAGCCATCGACGCCACCCGCTTCGCCACATCCGTCGGCCGCGCAGGGCCAAACCATCGGACCGGACACAGGATCATGGCTCCCGCGTCCAGACCGCCGAGAGAGCCTGACATCCTGGCACACAACCCGGATTGGCCTCGAGCAGTTCCAGCCGAAACCAGGCCGGACCCATCGCCGCCTTCCTACCCGCACAGCAGGAATTTCAGCAAGCACTATTTGGTTCGCACAACACCGTAACAGACTCGTGACGACGTTATTTTAATGAATTTTTAACTATCAAATAAACGTTAAAGGAAGCTGAGTTGTTGCATGGATCTCTTCCATCACGAAACTCGCCGAGACATCGACCATGTCGACCCGCTCGATAAGCTTGCGATACAGGCGATCATAGGCGGCAACATCGGGAATTCGGGCCTGGAGCAGATAGTCAATCTCGCCGGATGTTCTGTAAGCCCCCGTGATTTCGGGAATGGCCGCTATTGCGGCCCGGAAGCGCTCGGCCCAGCTGGCCGCGTGCTGGTTGGTCCGGACCCGAATGAAAACGGTCAATCCGAGGTTGACGGCTGCGGGATCGACCAGCGCCACACGGGCGCGGATCACGCCCGCCTCCTCCATCAGCCGAACGCGACGCCAGCACGCATTGCGGGACAGGCCGGCACTGTCCGCCAGGCGATCGAGCGGTGTCGCCGCGTCCGCCTGCAGAATCGACAGGATGGCCTTGTCGCGATCATCAAGAATCATGGGATAAACATGCCATAGAACGACGTATTTTAATATTTTATCCCAAAATATGTCGAAAAAACGCTCAATTTTGGGAGCTCTTCCCAGTCACAGCGGGGCATTCTCAGGCCAGAGGAGACGTGCCATGACAACACCGCTGCACCGCCTGTTCACCCACCACCCCGACAGCGTCGGGGAGAGCTATGGCCAGCATTTTGGCGTCGCATGCGGCTATGGACTGCGCCTGATGGCAGCGGGCGCCTGCGCCATCGTTCACGCGGTGCTGCCCTTCTGCTTCGAGAAGACGGCCTCCACCATGGTGCGGCGCATGGTTGCCGACATGGACCGGCGATCGGCTCCGATCGCGCCCACTGCACGATCAGAGACCGCGCAGGCGGCCGTTCCGGCGCCCTGACGGCTACCGGACCGGCGTCACACCCTCGAGCCGGATGATCCCGTCCGGGAAAGCCTTGAAGCCCTTGAGCTTCGCCGTGGTCGCAAAGATCCAGACCGGATCATACAGGTAGATCACCGGCGCATCGTCGAGGATGGTGGCCGTAACCTTGGCGTACAGAGCCTTGCGGGCCGCCACGTCGGCCGTGGCCCGCGCCTGCGCCAGCAGTTCGTCGAGCGCCGGGTTGCAGTAGCGGCCGTCATTGCCCGCCGCCTTGCAGCTGAGCAGCGGCGTGACGTTCAGGTCGGGATCGACCCGCCCGCTCCAGCCGATCAGATGCGCCTCGAACTTCCCCTGCCGGCCGGCATCGAGCAGGCTCATCAGCTCGTTGGAGACAACCTTCAGGGTGATACCGGCCTCGGCCAGCATCGCCTGGAGGATCTGCGCCACCTGCTGGCGCTGCGGATCCGTCGGCACCAGCATGCTGAAGGTGAGATCGGACAGCCCCGCCTGCTTCAGCTTGGCCTTCGCGGCCGCCACATCCCGCGCCGGCACGGGGCGGGACGGATCGAAATAGGTCGAGCCGGTGGCAAAGGGCTGGTTCGCGGCGACGAAGCGCCCCTCGAACGCCACGTCGTTGATCGCCTTGCGGTCGATCGCCAGATCGATGGCCTGGCGCACGAGCTTGTTTTGGGCGATGGCCGGGTTGGCGCCGGTGCCGTTGCCGATGTTGAACGTGATGTTGTAGTAGCCGAGCCCGGTCGCCTTGTGGACGGCGAGCGACGCATCCTTTTCGACCTGGCCGACATCGGTCGGCGCCAGCCGGTCGATGATGTCGAACTGGCCCGCCCGCAGGTTGAGCAGCCGCACGCTCGAATCCGGCAGGCCCTTGAAGATCAGCCGGTCGTAGGCGTAGTCGCCGGCGCGCCAGTGCTGCGGGAACTTCTCGAAGACGATCCGGTCCTGCGGCTTGTTCTCGACGAACCGGTACGGCCCGGCGCACACCGGCTTGCGGGTCAGCTCGGCGCCGAGCTCGCGCCCGGCCTTCGGGCTGACCATCATCCCGGCCCGGTCGCTGAGCGCGGCCAGCAGCGGCACGGAGGGCTGCTTCAGGCTGATCGCCAGGGTCAGCGGGTCGATCACCTCCATGCCGGCGATGACGTCGATCTCCGAGCGGCGCCGGGACTCCTTCAAGGTCAGCGCGCGGTCGAGATTGTACATCACCGCCTCCGCGTCGAACGGCGTACCGTCATGGAACGTCACCTTGTCGCGCAGCCGGAAGGTCAGCACCTTGCCGTCCGCCGACCAGGTCCACGCGGTCGCCAGCATCGGCACGATCGTCCCCTCCGCATCGACGTCGACCAGCTTGTCGCACATCGACTGCAGCACGATGCGGCCGACAAAGCTCCAGTTCGTCGCCGGATCAAGCGTGTCCGGCTCGTCCTGCAACGCGATGCGCAGCTCGGCCTGGGCGAGGGCAGGCTGCGCCATCAGCGGCGCGAGCACGAGCCCCACGGCGGCGGCAAGGCGGAGGGTCAACGTCATGGGGGGATCTCCTGTTTACACATCATGATCCCGGAGCAGACAGGGCTGCAAGCGTCGATGGCGAGGAGAGTGCCCGGGCGCGCAGGACAGTCCTCGCGGGCGCCGCGGGGCGACGATCTCGGGCCGGTTCGCGGCGCCGAATAATCCTTCTCGTCTGTTGCCAAAAAGGCGCTGGCCAACACCCCGGCAAATCGGACATGATTCTTTTCGATGGTGTCGCTGGCTGGATTTGAGCTCGTCGTCCATGGGTCCTTCCCGGACCTGCCGCGCGA
>JBMOJG010000188.1:0-6378 GCA_049316925.1 Alsobacter sp.
GTCCTCATGCCGATGGCTGGCGCTCCACGCCGTCGTGGGCACCTCGGCCATGCCGCCGAGCAATCCCTTGGGTGGCCGCGTCCGCAGCAGCACCGCTCCATCGCTTCGCACGGCGACAAAGGCCGCGCCGCGCCGCAGGGCTCCGGTGACTTTCGCGGTCTTGCGCGGATAGGTCTCGGCGGTGCCGTTTGCCCGGGCCTGACAGGGGCTGCGCCAGGGGCACAACCCACAGGCCGGGCTGCGCGGCGTGCACAATGTCGCGCCGAGATCCATCATCGCCTGGGCGAAATCTCCCGGCCGCGTATCGGGCGTCAGCCGGTCGGCCAGCGCCCGGATCGCCGGTTTCGCCTTTGGCAGCGGCTCATCCACCACGAACAGGCGGGTGACGACCCGCTCGACATTGCCGTCGACCACCACCGCACGCTTGTCGAAGGCGATCGCCGCAACCGCCGCAGCCGTATAGGCGCCGATTCCCGGCAGCGCGCGCAGGCCGTCCTCGGTCTCGGGGAACTGGCCGTCATGGGTCTCCGCAACCGCCTTGGCGCAGGCATGCAGGTTGCGCGCACGGGAGTAGTAGCCAAGGCCCGCCCAGGCTGCCATCACGGCCTCGGTGGGTGCGTCTGCCAGCGCCTGCACCGTCGGGAACAGTCCCAGAAAGCGCTCGAAATACGGCTTCACGGCTCGGACAGTCGTCTGCTGCAGCATGATCTCCGACAGCCAGACCGCATAGGGATCGGCCGTTTCGCCGGGCCGGGCGCGCCAGGGCAGGTCGCGGCGGTGCCGGTCGTACCAGTCCAGCAGGTCACGGGCGGCCGGCGTGTCGCGGTGTACGGGCGAGGGGGGAGGGGTTACCATGCAGGCTGCTTAGCCGCTCTGCCGGCGGCCGTGAAGGGAGCCTTGCGCGGTGAAAAGGCCTGCTGCCCGGCCACTGGCCGATCTCGTCGACGCCTGCCTGGCCCCGGCGCTCGCCGCCCAGGGCTTTGCGGCTGCGGATGTGGTCGTCGGCTGGCCGGACATTGTCGGTGAACGCCTCTCCGGCGTCTGTGCGCCGGTGAAACTGCAATGGCCGCGCCGTCCGCCGGGCATCGATCCGGACTCGCGCGGCGAACCCGCAACACTGGTGGTGCGCGTCGAAGGCGCCTTTGCGCTGGAGTTGCAACACCTGGCGCCCGTCATCGTGGAGCGCATCAACACCCGCTATGGCTGGCGCTGCGTCGGCCGGCTGGCCCTGCGCCAGGGTCCCCTTGCGCGACCGGTCCGCCCGCGCCAGGTTCCGGTGCCGGACGCCGCCATGCTCGCCCGTGCCGAGGCCAGCGTCGCCGGGATCGCCGATGACGGGTTGCGCCAGGCCCTGGCGCGGTTCGGGGCCGGGGTCATGGCGCGGGGCGAGGAGCCCTGACAGGACGCATGTTCGTGACCGCCGGCGACCGACTGTCGTCTTGCCACAATCGTGCTGCCGTTTCACAGTCGCGATCGTCTGAGAGGCGGGAAAAGGAGTTGGACGTGATCATCAGCCGCAGAACCGTCGTTCAGGGTCTCGCCGTCGCGGGCCTTGCCCTTTCGCTTGCACCCGCGCTGTCCATCGGCGCCTACGCCCAGACCCCAAGCGCCGCGGACCTCGCCGTGGCCGGGCCACTCGGCGATGTCGAGGTCGGCAGCAAGGACGCCAAGGTCCAGATCATCGAGTACGCGTCACTGACCTGTTCCCACTGCGCCACCTTCCACGGCAAGACCTGGCCGGCGCTGAAGGCCAAATACGTCGATTCCGGCAAGGTGCGGTTCACACTGCGTGAATTCCCGCTCGATCCGCTGGCGACGGCGGGTTTCATGCTGGCGCGCTGCGCCGGCAACGACAAATACTATCCGGTCGTCGATCTGCTGTTTGCCCAGCAACGCACCTGGGCGTTCACCGACAAGCCCGTCGAGGCGCTGTCGAAGCTGATGAAGCAGGCCGGTTTTTCACAGGAATCCTTTGAGGCCTGCTTGAAAAACCAGCAGATCTATGACGCCGTGAACTGGGTCAAGGATCGCGGTGCCGAAAAGATCGGCGTCAATTCCACCCCCACCTTCTTCATCAACGGGCAGGTGCAGCGCGGGGCTTTGACCATTGAGGAATTCGACAAGATCCTCGCCCCCCTCGTCGGGAGCTGAGCCGGGCCGCCGGCCCGCGACAGGGCCGGCGGGAGCCGCTCCATGAAGCTGACGCGGCTGCGCATCGTCGGCTTCAAGTCCTTCGTCGAAGCCACCGACGTGCCGATCGAGCCGGGTCTGACCGGCGTGGTCGGGCCAAATGGCTGCGGCAAGTCGAACCTTGTCGAGGCGCTGCGCTGGGTGATGGGCGAGAGTTCGCACAAGAGCCTGCGTGCGTCGGGGATGGATGATGTCATCTTTTCCGGCTCGGGCAGTCGCGCCGCCCGCAACACCGCCGAGGTGGCGCTGCTGGTCGACAATGCCGACCGGACAGCCCCCGCGGCCTTCAACGACGCCGAACAGCTCGACGTCTCCCGTCGCATCGAGCGTGAATCCGGCTCGACCTACCGGGTCAACGGCCGCGAGGTAAGGGCCCGGGACGTCCAGCTCCTGTTCGCCGACGCCTCTACCGGCGCCCGCTCGCCCGCCATGGTCCGCCAGGGCCAGATCGGCGAGATCATCGCCGCCAAGCCGCAGGCCCGGCGCCGCATTCTCGAGGAGGCGGCCGGCATCTCCGGCCTGCACTCCAGGCGTCACGAGGCGGAGCTGCGACTGCAGGCCGCGGAGGACAACCTTTTGCGCGTCGAGGACGTGCTGCAGCAGATCGACGCGCAGCTCGACAGCCTGCGCCGCCAGGCCCGCCATGCGGCCCGTTACCGCACACTGGCCGCCGACATCCGGCGTGGAGAAGCGCTTCTCCACTATATCGGGTGGTGCGAGGCCCGCGATGGAGTCGCCGAGGCGCAGCGCACGGTCGAAACCGATCTCGGCCGGGTCGCCGAGCGCACGGCCGATCAGGCCGAGGCGGCCCGCATCCAGGCCGTGGCCGCCCACGGCCTGCCACCGCTGCGCGAGGCCGAGGCCGTGGCCGGCGCAGCCCTGCAGCGCCTGCTGCTGGCCCGCGAAACGCTGGACGCCGAGGAGAAGCGCGCGGGCGAGCGCGCCGTCGAACTCGAGCGCCGCGCCGCCGAACTGGCCCGCGACAGGATCCGCGAGGCGGCACTCATCGACGATGCGGCGGCCGCCTTGGCCCGCCTCGCCGAGGAGGAGCACGGGCTGACCCAGGATGCCGAGGGTGCCGGCGAGGCCGCTGCGGAGGCGCGCGAGCGCCTGGCCGTGCTGGAGGATGCCCTGTTCGACAGCGAGGCCGCCCTGGCCGCCGCCCAGACTGCGCTTGCGGACCGCAACGCCCGGCGGGCCGCCGCCGACCGGGCGCTGCGCGAGGCCGACGACCGGCTTGCCCGTCTCGGTCGCGAGATCGAGCGCGTGTCCCGCGACCTCTCCGCCATCGCGGCCGGCCTCGGTCCCGACGCCGACGTGGCCCCGCTCGAGGCCGAAATGGAGGGCGTCGCCGAGGCCGCGGAGGCCGCCGAGATGGCGGCCCGCGAGGCGCGTGAGGCTCATGCACAGGCGCGCGAGGCCGAGGCACGCCAGCGTGGTCCCGCCCAGGAGGCGGACCGGCGCGCCCGGGCGCTGGAGACGGAGGCGACGACACTCGCCAAGCTGCTGGCCGCGGCAGGCGGCAAGGCCTTCCCGCGCATGCTTGACGCCGTCAACGCTGAGCGCGGCCTTGAAACGGCACTCGGTGCAGTTCTCGGCGACGATTTGGACGCATCCACCGACATGGCCGCGCCCGCCCACTGGGCGCTGTCCGGCAGTGGTGAGGCCGACCCGCCTCTGCCTGCCGGTGCGCGGCCGCTCGCCGACCTCGTGAACGCTCCCGCGGCCCTGCGCCGCCGCCTGCGCCAGACCGGCCTGGTCGATCGGGCCGACGGCGCGCGCCTGCGCAGCGCCCTCGCGCCGGGCCAGCGGCTGGTGTCGCGCGAGGGCGATGTCTGGCGGTGGGACGGGTTGACGGTCGCGGCGGACGCGCCAAGTGCAGCGGCCCGCCGGCTGTTCGAGCGCAACCGCCTCGGCGAGCTGCGCACCGCTGCCGCGGCAGCCCGCGACGAGGCGGAGGCGCTGGCATCCCGGGCCGAGGCCGCCCAGGCGGCCGTGCGCCGGGCGGCGGAGGAGGAGGCGGCAGCCTTCGACAGCGCCACGATGATGCGCCGCGGCCTTGATTCGGTACGTGAGCGCCTGGCCGTCGCCCAGCGCCGCCGCGGCGAGGTGGCAGCCCGCCGCTCAGCCCTGGATGAGGCGGCGAGCCGGTTGGCCGGCGAGCGCGACGAGGCGCTCCTTCGTCGCGGGACCACGGCTGCGCAACTCGAGGGGCTGGCCTCGGTGCCAGAGCTGGAGGCGGCGCTGGAGCGGGCCCGGTCGGCGGCGATGCGCGACTGCCAGGCGACCAACGAGGCCCGCGTCCTCGCCCAGACCATGGCCCGCGAGGCCGAGATGCGCACCCGCCGCCTCGCCGCCATCGTCGCCGACCGCAAGGCGTGGCACGAGCGCCGCACCCGCGCGACCAGCCAGGTCGAGGAGGTCGACCGCCGCCTTGCTGAAGTCGAGGACGAGCGCGAGCTGCTGCGCGAGGCGCCTGACCAGTTCCTCGCTCGCCGCCGTGGCCTGCTGCAGGCGGTTGCCGACGCCGAGTCGGCCCGTCGCGAGGCGTCCGAGCGGCTGGCGGTTGCCGACGCGGCACGCGGCGAGGCGGATCGTGCCGCCCAGCAGGCTCTCGCCGCCTTGGCTGTCGCACGGGAGGACAAGGCGCGTTCGGAGGCGCGGCTGGAGGCCGCAGGAGTGCGTCTGGCCGAGCTGGTACGCGGCATTGGCGAGCGGCTGGACTGCACGCCCCGGGATCTGCCGGCCGTTGCCGGGCTGGCCGAAGGCGCCCCTTTGCCCGACGGCGAGGCCACCGAGCAGCGGCTCGAACTGTTGCGCGCCGATCGCGACCGGCTTGGCGCCGTGAATCTCAGGGCCGATGAGGAGCTCGCCGAGGTCGATGGCCGCAAGACCCGCCTGGTGGCCGAGCGCGACGACCTCGTCGAGGCGATCCGCCGGCTGCGCACGGCGATCCAGAGCCTGAACCGCGAGGGCCGCGAGCGTCTCCTTGCGGCGTTCGAGGTGGTGCAAGGCCATTTCGAGCGCCTTTTCACGTCGCTTTTCGGCGGCGGCGAGGCGCGGCTGGCCCTGATCGAATCAGAGGATCCGCTCGAAGCCGGGCTGGAGATCTTCGCCCGCCCGCCGGGCAAGAAGCCGCAGACGATGACGCTGCTGTCGGGCGGCGAGCAGGCCCTGACCGCCATCGCCCTGATCTTTGCCGTGTTTCTCACCAATCCGGCGCCGATCTGCGTCCTCGACGAGGTCGATGCCCCGCTCGACGACGCCAATGTGGAGCGCTATTGCGACCTTCTGCGCGACATGGCGCGGACGACCCAGACCCGCTTCCTCGTGATCACCCACAACCCCATCACCATGGCGCGGATGGACCGTCTGTTCGGCGTCACGATGGCCGAGCGTGGTGTCAGCCAGCTTGTCAGTGTGGACCTTGGAACGGCAGAACGGTTCCTCGCTGCCTCATGAGGGTGTGCGCTGCACCATCCCTTCGCCTGAGGCGTTGATTGTCCTGATTTTTCAGGTTGTTAGATCAAGCTGCCCCGTTCTTGACACCTTACCGACCGGAAACTATGGTGCGGCCGACTTTCAAGGGGCGTCGACCGCGATGCCCCGGGCCCGGAAGCGCGGCAACCGCCATGTCGAATGACGGATCGCAGCCCGGGGCCGGGGGAAGTGAGCGCGACCCGAAGGATGTCGAACTCTCTGCAAGGCTGCAGCGGCTGGAGAAACGGCTTGGCGAAGCCCGGGACACCGGGAAGAACCGGACGATATCTTCATCGGCAGGCGGCTCAGATCCCTCCGCCATGGGCAAGGCATTCCGTCTGTCGACGGAGTTCATAGCCGGCATCATTGCGGGAGCAGGGCTTGGCTGGGGGCTCGACAACGTCGCGGGATCCCGGCCTTGGGGGATGATCGTGATGACGATGCTCGGCTTCGGCGCCGGCATCTGGAACGTGATGCGGGCGTCCGGCTTTGTCCGGCCGCCGGACCGGCCAGGCGGCGACGCCGGGCCGGGGAACTGAAGGGGCTGCCTCGGCAGCGGGGGAGCGTCGGTCGCATGCGGCCGACGCGCAGAGAGAGGGCCTGACCGGCCATGGCCGATCCGATCCATCAGTTCGAGCTGAAGACCATCGCGTCGCTGGGCAAAATCGGCGGCAGCGATATCGCCTTCACCAATTCGTCGCTCTACAT